>JAFDAP010000142.1 GCA_019313765.1 Deltaproteobacteria bacterium
GAAAAACACCTTCGTCGCTGTTGGGATAAAGAGGTTTACTGGAAGGATGCTTACAAGGGTGCGAGTGCTGACATATTTTTCCTCACCCCTATGGAAAAGGCCTCAACTTTTATCACCGCACTAAAGGAAGAAGCATTAAATGCTCCCTGCCCTGCCGATGATATTGGAATCTATCTGCAACCAATAGAAAATGGCAGGGTCTGTTACCTTGAATTTACTATCCCCTATAATCCAGAAGATGTCGTTGAATGTGATCTCATCAAAAAATTATACAAATCTGCCAGTGAAAGGATGTATGCCCTGGGAGCTCACTTCACCAGGGCTTACGGCATCTGGTCTGATATGGTTTACGGAAGGAATGCCCTGCAATATCAAACAGCAAAGATGATTAAGGAAACGCTTGACCCTAATAACATAATGAATCCTGGTAAACTCGGATTCTAATCAAAATTAAGGAGTACTGCTATGAGTCTTGAAAAATACAGATGGGATCTGGTGAATTGTGAGCGTTGTTCCATGTGTAAATGGGTTCATCCCTGGAGCGTGAAGAGTAAGGAGAGGGCACCACTTTGTCCATCAATGAAAAAATATAAGTATGATGCTTATTCCGCTCAGGGACGATTCGATCTTGCCAGGGCACTTCTCGAAGGAGAAATAGAACTTACCCCTAAAGCGCTTGAGGTGATCTATACCTGTACCTTATGTGGTGCATGTGATGTCACCTGTAAATTTACCCGCGATATGGAGCCCCTTGAGATATTGCATGAACTGCGCAAATATGTGGTCGACCAGGGAAAAGGACCACTCCAGGGACATATGCCCGCAGTTGACAGCATTCGAAAAAATGATAATCCCTGGTTACAACCCCGTACCAGACGCGGGCACTGGGCACGAAAACTCAAAGTAAAAGATCTCAATAAGGAAAAGGCAGAGGTACTCTATTTTGCCGGATGCACTTATTCCTATAATGCCAATCTGCAAAAAGTCGCTCAATCAACTGTCCGCATTATGCAGGAAGCAGGTGTAGATGTGGGAATCCTCGGTAATAATGAAAGCTGCTGCGCAAGTCCTGTTTTGAAAGTCGGTATGTCCGATCTATTCCACGAAATCGCAAAGAAAAATATCCAGAGGTTCAATGATCTGGGGGTAAAAAAAGTAGTAACATCCTGCGCCGGTTGTTACGGTGTTTTTCAGAGTCAGTATCCTGCTGTAGGTGAAATGAAATTTGAGGTCTTGCACAGCGTAGAGATTATCGAACAGCTTATACAGGATAAAAAATTGAAATTTAACAAGAGCGTTCCCATGAAAGTCACCTGGCATGATCCCTGCCATACCGGAAGAGGTGGGGAAAAACAAAATTTATGGGAAGGGGAGAGAATCAAGTGGGGGTTGTCAGACCCTCCTCGTGAGAGAAATTTCGGTTCTGATGGGGTTTTTGATGCGCCTCGAAATGTATTGAATGCTCTGCCAGGCATAGAGTTAATCGAGATGGAAAGGATAAGGGAGTTCTCCTGGTGCTGTGGCGCTGGCGGAGGGGTAAAATCGGCCTTCCCCGAGTTTGCCGTGGAGTCTGCGCTGGAGCGTATCGATGAGGCAAAGGCAACAGGTGCAGAGGCACTGGTAACCTCATGCCCCTGGTGTGAGTCAAACTTTGCTGATGCCATTATAGCAGATGGAGGTAAAATCAAACTGTTCAGCTTAGTTGAGTTAATAGAAAAAGCGCTCTAAGCACATTATTCATCCCCCTAGTTCAATAACGAAGTGCAACACAGAGGAGAATAGGGTATCCTTTGTGTATGAAAAAAACATATAAACAACTAACCGCTGATGAGCGGGACAAAATTGCAATATTTATGGTCAGAGGGTTCAATTTAAACAACATAGCCCGAATGCTTGGGCGTAACCGGAGCACCATCAGCCAGTATGGATTGTAACATGATAATTGACTACAAGACAAAAGAAGGAGGCTAAATCAAATCGGGAGATGTGGTGGTTATGCTTGAGGCAATGAAGATGGAAAACTCCTTAACTTCCCCTGCTGACGGGTGGTTAAAAAGGTAAGGTTTCATGCCGGCTCTTCTGTAAAGAAGGATGATGTACCCTGAACTCTGCTATCGTGATCAATCTTTAGATTCTGAAGGTACAGCAACATTAAGAGGCTAATGATGCATTCAAAAAAGTTACTGGAATTATTGCAAGAAATTGTAGGAAAAGAGTTCGTAACCACTGACCGATTTGCCACATTTGCCTATTTAAAGGATGCCAGCAACTTCGGCGGTACGCATGCTGCGGGTGTAGTACGGCCCGGTTCAACAGAAGAAGTGGCGCTGATACTGTCACTTGCCAACAGACAAAGAATCCCTGTGGTTATACGGGGCGGCGGCGCAAGTATCTACGGGCAGCCCGAAGGGGTTCCGGGGCACAACCTGCTGCTGGATATGACCCGCATGAATAACGTTAAGGAAATAAATCCCCGAAGCATGACTGTGACAGCCCAAGCCGGCATCATCATGAGCAAGCTTGAGCTGGCCTGCCGCAGGGAGGGATTTTATATTTTTACCCCGTTTGTGCCGAACCACATTGTTTCGCTGGGTGGCTGGATGTCCGGGGTTGCCGGCAGCGCCGGTCTGTGGAAGGACATCATTAGCATGACCGTGGTCCTGGCAGACGGTACCGTCGTTACGACAGGGGGCGGACCGGGGACGAACAGGCACCAGCCGCTGGCGTACAACCGCACGCTGGGGGGGCCGGACTTTACGGGCCTTTTTACTGGCGATGGCGGGTCTTTCGGCATCAAGACCGAATCCACGGTCCGCATCAGAAAATATCCGCCACTCGTGCGCGCCGGCATTATGGAGTTTGCTACCCTGGAAAACGTCCTGGCCATGATGGAGAGGCACGTACAGCGCGACACGTCTTTTCCTTTTGATGCCCTGCTGGTTTTTGGTGCCGGCGCCATGGAAAATTTTGCAGTCGGCACGGAAGACGTCAAGGCATTTACCGTCCAGAGAATGGCAATGGGCTACAGCAGCGATGAACTGGATTGCAGGCTTGCGGCTTTCCATGCAGATGCCCAAGAACTTGGAGGAACCAGTAACCCTGCCCTTGAGGCCATGGCGGCTGCCATGGAAGCATCTGCCGGCACAGAAGGTGATCCGGGCATGGACTGGATGGCACTGTTCAACGGATTCGGCAGAGCAGCCTGGCTTCCCTTTACTCTTCCCAGGGAGGGCTTTGCCGACGTATATCATCAGTTGCTGGCATGGCGGGAGGAACGCAGGCGGGCAGCGGATGAGCGGGGATACCGGTGCAATGCAACCTGGGAATTTTTTACAGTAATCGATCAGAGTACAATTATAGGTGAAATGGACGTTTTTTTTGAGGAAACACACGAGCCCGGACTGCAGGCCTATGCACGGGACCTGATGCGTGATTTCCAGGAATATGCACACCGGCTCGGGTCAATTGATGTCTACAACCAGGGATTCATGGCGGATCTGAATGCTACCTGCTGGTCTGCGGGATTTAAGGCTCTGTTTCAAACGGTTAAAACATCACTTGATCCCAACAATATTTTAAACCCGGGGCTCTGGACAGATCTCAGAAAAGACCCGGAAGGATGATTACCATGGGCAGAAAAGTGATGAAGGAGCTGGAAAAGGTCAGGCGTTATATTTACAACTGCAGAAAATGCGGGGTCTGTGTGAGTAAGGTTACCGGCGGGGTTCCCTATGTGTGTCCGGTGAAAGAGTCCACTGCGGGGTTTGATCATTTTTCTTCCAGGGGAAAAACCATTATTGCCCAGGGGCTGCTCGAAGGAGAGATTGAACCCTCTCAAGAATTGGCTGAAGTTATATTTAGCTGCACGTTATGCGGTAATTGCATGACACAGTGCGGCAGTATCAATCAGGATACAGGTGAGGCACTCGTTGACACAAACAAAATTGTTGAGGCAATGCGGGCAGATTTTTTAGAGAACCATCCAGAATGGATTGACCCTGCATACGAGAGCGTACTGCACTCTACCCGTCAGTATAATAACCCTTGGGGCCTTCCAAGGACGGCAAAAGAGAAGTGGGCAAAAAAGATGAAACTAAAAAATGCTCGAAAGGAACCCGCCCCTGTGCTGCTTTTTATTGGATGTACAATGGCTTCCAGTCAGGAACTTTCTCCACGGGCACGTAAGGCTGCTGAAATAATGGGCAAGGCAAGTGTTGATTTTGCTATTCTGGGTAAGGATGAACCCTGCTGCGGAAGCGTACAAAAAAGAATTGGTGATCTAGAACTTGCCTCTGAAATGATGGAAGAAAATGTCAACCTGTTTAACAGTCTCGGCTGTGAGACGATTGTCACGCTGTGTGCGGGTTGTGCCAATATGCTAAAAAATGACTATAGAGAGACTAAAGAAAAATTAAAGCCCAGGGTTTTACATATAGTTGAATTTCTCCCAAAACTGATTACAGAGGAAAAACTTCAGTTAGTTAGCAAGAATTCTCTCAAAGTATCCTACCACGACCCATGCCATCTGGGGAGGCACATGGGCGTTTATGATGAACCCCGGGCCATCCTCGATGCCTTACCGGGTGTTGACGTGATAGAAAGACCGGCCACGAAAGAAAACACAATCTGCTGTGGTGCCGGTGGCGGGATGCGGATTTTTGCATCAGGTTCTCTTGCGGAAAAAATCGGTCAAACAACAGTACAATCTGCTATTGAGGTGGGGGCAGAAGCTCTTGTTACCGCATGTCCATTCTGTGAAATGAATCTTGAAGCTGCCGCTAGAAATCCAAAAAACCAAATCCCTGTTTATGATATTATTGATTTGGTTTATGAAGCACTCAAGTGATGAATTTTTCTGTGGCAGTTTTGGGATACGTTTAGGAGGAAATAATGGTTGATAATGGGGTAAGTGAATGATAACGGAGGAATTTGAAAAAGTGGTGGAAAATTTGTGCAGCGAAGAGACTCCTTCACGGCCCACCAATCAAATTAAGAACTTAGTGACTTCGCTGAGTCTTTTTTTGTGGAGCTATGAGTGGTATGTTTATGTGAAACAAGACTTGTCGCGCCAAGACATGACCCTGATTCCGGCATGCCTTGCCGATTCGCCGCCGCCATAGATGAGAGTGGGATTAATTGCCGTAGATTCGGCAAGAGCAAGCCATTTTTTTAATCCATTGAAGTAATCTACGTTAAGGGTTCCCCCTGACTTAATTTCAATGGGTTTCAACTTCTCCCCCTGTTCGAGCAAGAGATCAACTTCGTTTCCACTTCGATCCCTCCAAAAATAAAGGTAACTGGGCATACCCTGATTGTACCTGGACTTTAAAAATTCACTAACCACAAAAGATTCAAAGAGAGGACCGCGCATCGAATGCGTATTGAGCTGCTCATGGCTTTGAATAGCAAGAAGCCATGAGGCCAATCCTGAATCATAAAAATAGAGTTTAGGGGTCTTAATAAGTCGCTTGTTGAAATTTTTGTGATGAGGTTGCAGCAGAAAAACAATGTAACTAGCCTCTAAAATCGATATCCAAGCCTTTGCGGTGTTATGGGTAATCCCGCAATCAGAAGCTATATCAGATAAATTCAGAAGCTGACCCA
>JAFDAP010000143.1 GCA_019313765.1 Deltaproteobacteria bacterium
ATAGTCAGAAAATTTGCTTGGAAGCCACATGCCAACAAACGCAAAAAGAAAAACCACACGCAGGATTTACATCGGAAATGTCCCCATAGGCGGGGGAGCGCCCATAGCGGTGCAATCCATGACCAATACGGACACCCGGGATGTATCCGCTACTATTGGTCAAATCGAACGACTGTCCGACGCGGGCTGCGAAATAGTTCGTATGGCTGTTCCGGACAAAAAGGCTGCAATGGCCCTCAGGGAAATCAAGGATAAGGTTACAACCCCGCTTATTGCGGATATTCATTTTGATCACCGCCTTGCCCTTATGGCCCTGGATGCAGGTGCGGACGGTCTGAGGATTAATCCCGGCAATATATGCGGCAAAACAGCCATTGAAAAGATAGTCAAGTCCGCTAAGGGATTAAAGGTCCCCATTCGAATAGGAGTTAATGCTGGGTCTTTACACAAAGAGACACTAAAAGAATATGGACGCCCGTCACCCGAAGCCATGGTGGAAAGCGCCTTGACATACGTAAATCTCTTTGAAAGTCTGGGCTTTTACCGGTTCAAAATATCATTGAAATCCTCAAATGTAATGGATACCATCAGGGCCTATGAACTCCTGAGTGAGAAGGTGGATTACCCACTGCACCTGGGAGTGACAGAGGCGGGAACACTTATATCCGGTACCGTTAAAAGCGCCATAGGCATAGGGTATTTGTTAGCAAACGGCATCGGTGACACCTTTCGCGTTTCTCTGACCAGGGACCCCGTGGAGGAAGTCAGGGTCGCATATGAAATCCTAAGGGCCACAAACCTCAGACACCGGGGCCCCGAGATCATATCCTGTCCCACTTGCGGCCGCACCGAAATAGACCTTTTTTCCCTTGTTGAAAAAGTGGAAATGGCCTTAGCCGATATTAAGGCATCCCCAAAGGTTGCCATAATGGGGTGCGTGGTGAACGGCCCGGGCGAGGCCAAAGAAGCGGATATCGGGGTTGCAGGGGGACGAGGACAGGGCATTTTATTCCGAAAAGGTGAAGTCGTAAGAAAAGTCCCGGAAAAAGAACTGGCAGAGGTTTTGATCAATGAAGTGAGAAAATTGGTAGAGGGGCTTTAGAGACGACCATGCGATACTCAAGATATTTTATCCCCACATATAAGGAAATACCGGCGGAAGCCGAGGTCATAAGCCATCAGCTTATGCTCAGGGCGGGAATGATCAGAAAATTGACCTCCGGAATTTATACGTATCTTCCGGCAGGTCTCAGGTGTATCAAGAAAGTGGAAAATATCATCAGGGATGAGATGAACCGGGCAGGCGCAATAGAGATATTAATGCCCGCAGTCCAACCCGCAGAACTCTGGCAGGAGAGCGGCAGATGGGATTATTACGGTCGCGAGCTTTTGAGATTCAAGGATCGTCACAACAGAGATGCGTGTATCGGACCCACCCATGAAGAAATCATTACAGATCTTGTGAGAAAAGAGATCCAATCCTACAAACAGATGCCCGTCAATTTTTACCAGATTCAAACCAAGTTCAGGGACGAAATACGTCCAAGATTCGGACTCATGCGCGGCCGTGAGTTTATCATGAAGGACGCATACAGTTTTGATGTGGACGATGAAGGCGCCAACCGCAGCTATGAGATCATGCATGAGGCTTACGCTAACATATTCAGGAGATGCGGCCTTAAATTCAGGGCCGTTGAGGCCGATACCGGCACGATCGGTGGCAGCTATTCCCATGAATTCATGGTCCTTGCAGACACGGGAGAAGATCAAATTATAAGCTGCACAAACTGTGACTATGCGGCCAACTTGGAAAAAGCGGAAGTCAAACCACCTGAAAACCTGCCCGAAGGCAACGGGCAGGCAATGCAGCCCCTCGAAGCAGTGGACACGCCGGATATCAAGAGCGTTGAAGAGGTGACATCCTTTCTCGGCATTTCACCGGACCGGCTTATCAAGACCCTTATCTTCGTGGCAGATAAAATGGTAGTGGCTGCATTAGTGAGAGGGGACCATGAACTAAACGAGGCCAAGCTCACAACATTCTTGGGCGCCCAAAGCCTCGAATTAGCCGATGCACCATTAGTGGAGGAAACCACCGGAGCACCAATTGGTTTTGCCGGTCCTGCGGGCCTTAAGGTCAAATTGGTGGCAGACCACGCCATCAGGGAAATGACAAACTTCGTCACCGGAGGAAACAAAAAGGATGTGCATCTGAAGAACGTAAACTCAGGCAGAGATTTTGACGTGGATCTTTTTGGCGATCTCAGAATAATTACTCCTCAGGATTCATGCCCCAAATGTGGCGGGGACATAAAGTTTGGAAGGGGCATCGAAGTAGGACACATATTCAAGTTAGGTACAAAATACAGCCACGCTTTAAAAGCACTCTTTTTGGATGAACAGGGAAAAGAAATACCGGTTATCATGGGATGCTACGGTATCGGCGTAGGGAGGACCGTGGCAGCGGCTATAGAACAGAACCACGACAAGGATGGTATTATTTTTCCCGTTCCCGTCGCGCCTTTTGAGGTGACCATCCTGCCGCTCCAGATGCACGATACCGCTGTAAAGGAAGCAGCGGAAAAAATCTACAAAGAACTTTTAGATCATGATGTTGACGTCCTCCTTGACGACAGGGATGAGCGGGCCGGCGTCAAATTCAATGATGCCGACCTCCTTGGAATCCCCGTGCGCGTGACTGTAGGAATCAAAGGAATCAAGAACGGGCTTGTGGAAATAAAGACGCGCGCTAAACCCGCAAGCACCAGCGTACCCGTTGAAGAGGCGTCTGCCACTATCAGAGAAAAAGTGAAATTCCTGTATGATTCGCTTAAATGACATTACATCACAGCTTCTCAGCTATCATCCAAAGGCAAATGTAGAACTGGTTGAAAAGGCATATGTCTATTCGGCCAAGGTCCATCAGGGCCAGATCCGCCTTTCGGGTGAACCATACCTCTCGCACCCCCTGGAGGCAGCCTATATTCTCTCCAAAATGAAGATGGATGTTGTTTGCATTGTGGCCGGGCTTTTACACGATACGCTCGAGGACACCGATGCAGATCTCAATGAAATAGCGCGCCTCTTTGGCGAGGAAACGGCCAATATCGTGGATGGTGTCACAAAAATCAGCAAGATGCAGTTCTCCAGCCACGAGCAGCGCCAGGCCGAAAATGTGCGCAAAATGATTCTTGCCATGTCTACTGATATCCGCGTTATCTTAGTCAAATTAGCCGACAGGATGCATAATATGAGGACACTCGGTTTCCAGTCGCAGGCCAAGCAACAGCTCATTGCAGAGGAGACCTTAGGCATCTATGCCCCATTAGCCGGCAGGATGGGCATTCACTGGATCCAGTCCAGTCTGGAAGACCTGTGTTTGTATTACCTTGAGCCGGAGATCTACAAAAAGATCAAGGATCTGATCGCACAAAGAAGGGGGGAAAGTGAGGAATTTATAAAAGAGATCAATGAAGTGCTCTCTAAAAAATTAGGGGAATTTAACATTCGGGCCACGATCAAAGGGAGGGACAAACATTTTTACAGCACCTACAGAAAGATGCTGGATCAAAACCTTACGGTTAATCAGGTATATGATATTTTAGCGTTTCGGGTCATCGTCAACAGCATCAAGGAATGCTATGAGTCGTTGGGTCATATCCATTCCATGTGGAAACCGGTTCAAGGCAGATTCAAGGATTATATTTCCGTTCCCAAGGCAAACATGTATCAGTCTCTGCATACAACGGTGATCGGTCCCTTAGGGCAAAGGATGGAGATTCAGATCCGAACATGGGACATGCACAGGGTTGCAGAAGACGGAATTGCGGCCCACTGGAAGTACAAAGAGGGAACAATAGCGAGCCAGACCGATGAAAAGCAGTTCGTATGGCTGCGCCAGCTCCTCGAATGGCAAAAAAACCTGAAGGATCCGGCAGAATTTTTGGAGAGCGTCAGGATGGATCTCTTTCCGGATGAGGTCTATGTATTTACTCCCACGGGAGAGGTCAAGTCATTCCCCAAAGGCGCCTCGCCCATTGACTTTGCCTACGGCATTCACTCTCAGGTGGGAGAAAAATGCATGGGTGCCAGGGTCAACGGAAAAATGGTTCCGCTGAGGTCCCAGTTGAAAACCGGGGATATTGTGGAAATCATCACATCTACAAAACAGCATCCGAGCAAAGACTGGCTGGATTTTGTGAAAACACCCCGGGCAAAGAACAGGATCAGGCAGTGGATAAACAGTCAGGAAAAGGATGAAAGCATCAACTTAGGCAGAAACATCCTGGAAAAGTCCCTTGAGAAAGAGCATATGTCCCTGCCCAATATCATGAAAAGTGAGCAGCTCTCAGCCATCGCAGAAGACCTTTCATTCCACTCAGTGGAAGAGCTGATCGCCCAGATAGGTTTCGGCAAGGTGTCCCCCAAGCAAGTAATCGGGCGACTCAAACCCAAGCTGGGGATCAAGGATGAAAAACCGGCAGGCCTTGTCAGCAAAATGGTTGGCCGCATCAAACGGCGAAAGGCCGGTCATGGCATAAGGGTCAAGGGCGTAAGCGACATGCTGATCCGCTTTGCCAGTTGCTGCCATCCCCTCCCGGGGGAGAGTGTTATCGGGTTTATTACACGGGGCAGGGGTGTCACCATCCACCATCATGATTGCAGACATATTCTCAGCGCTGATCCCGAAAGATTGGTGGAGTTATCATGGGAACCCGCAAAGGAGGATGTATATGCTGCAAAACTGAGGGTGACCAGCGTGGAAAGGAAGGGAATTCTGGCTGATATAACCTCCGTCATCACCCAAAAGGACGCCAATATCATCGAGGCTGATGTCAAAACAACATTGGATCAAAAGGGTATTGCGGTTTTTGCTATTGAAGTGGAGGATTATAAACAGCTTCAGGATATTATAAGCACCATAAAAAAGGTGAAAAGCGTCCTGGTCGTTGAAAGGCTTTAAAATGCTTTAAGGAATGGCCTCGCGCCGGCCGGGCTTTATGGCTTAACGATCCGGCCGGACTTGATACAGCTTGTACAGACCCTTATTCTTTTGATCTGGCCATCCTGGATGCACCTTACCTTCTGAAGGTTGGGATACCAGCGTTTCTTGGTTTTATTATGAGCATGGCTGACATTATAGCCGACCACAGGTTTTTTTCCGCAAATGTCACAAACCTTTGCCATTATGGAGTCTCCCCGTACTTGCTTAAGTTAACAAAATAAGGATATCGCGGCTAAAAGCCGCTCCTACAGAGTGTTCATATGTAAAGTATCTAATTTCAGAATTTTTCAGTCTATAAAAACCAAAAACAAATGGCAAGTTTTTTTGTTCAAGGAGGTATTTCCATTCAAACACAGGACACTAAAACAGGGCTTCTCCCCAAACTAAACAAGGTGGGCGGGAATCCTCATCACATCCACCTGATGGGGATTTGCGGGACGGGCATGGCCTCCTTGGCGGGAATCCTGAAAGAGAAAGGGTGCCGGGTGACGGGTTCGGATCAAAACGTTTACCCCCCCATGAGTAATTTCCTTGAAGCATTGTCTATCCCGGTTATG
>JAFDAP010000144.1 GCA_019313765.1 Deltaproteobacteria bacterium
GCAGAGGACCACTGCCCAAGAATATCACCCTGTCGCCCCTTTTAAGGTCAGCGCCCCTGTATTCCATGTGTGCTAATTGCACGTAATTGGGATACAAAAGAAACCCTTTCAATACATCCCACGGATCATGACCGGCAAGAATCGATTGGGCACGCTCTATTTCCATTCTTAACCCGTATAGTGATCTCAGGCGGCATATCTCCATTATAGCTTGCTTGAATACTGGGTCGTGAAGAATCTCCTCCATAACATTATCTTCAATATTCATGGCAGCAAGCCGGCTCAGGCGGTCATAGAAGTCCTGTGGACGAGAAGGGGGACCATGGAGGATCACATCATCTTTCAGGTGCTTTATGGCGTGATAGATATCAAGGATTTCTTTTTTAATTGAATCAGGGGCGTTGTCTCTCATTCGAGGTCCAGTAAAACAAGCGTGTTATTGACACGGCCAGTAGGAAGAATTTGCTTGATGATTCTAAATCCCCGGATATCATCTGGTTGAACGGGACGGTAAAGCACGGCGCGTATGCCGGTATAAGTCCGATAGATGACGGGGGCTTTCTCTCTGCTTTTCAGGGTTTTGTATATGGCACGAAAAATACGAGGCTTGGGTTCGGCTAAGGCGGCCACGAGCACCACATTCCACTCCAACTCAGACAGGCGGGATTCATCACCATGTAAGATCTTGATGTGGTCTTCCAGTTCCAGGCAGCGCAAGACCTTCTCAGCTAAAGAAACCGACTCGGGATTTGTATCAAGACCGATTGATCGGACCCCGTACAGGCGGTTTAGCAGAATCAGGCTCAAGGGTACGGGGCCGCAGCCTATAAAGGCAAAGCTTGTGTCGGGTGTCAGATGCAACACTTCTGCCTGATTCCTGATCAGTGTCTCATAACGGGGGTAAAGCGGGAATGATTCCAGTACATGCCATGGATCACGGGACTTTAACAATTCTTTTGCAAGATGTGCCTCGTGAAGGCTGAAAAAGGTGGTATAGTAAGCCCGGATAGCGGGGAGCACACGCCGGATATCCAGGTCGGTGAGAATCAGTTCTCCGAGCTGCTCGCCCGTTTCAAGGTGTGCCACATCATCCAGAATCTGATACAGCCGGTAGAGATCTTCAGGAGAGAGTTTTACAAGGGTCTCGGTGGTATGGTTCTTTATCCTGTCAAAAAAATCCAGGATGTGGGGTTTAATGATCTCCAGGCTGTGTCGGCAGTTCTTGCAGCAGCCTAAAAAGTCATGTTCTTCCAGTTCGTGCTTATGTTCAAATTCAAAATCATGCATGGATTAAAAAGCCTTTGCCTGAAACCGTTCAGGTAGCCACTAAGGCACCAAGTCCCTTTCTGATAGCCAAGATTTTGGTGCCCTGTGGTCACATACGAAAATAGGAGAAATAGGGTTTCATGTCAAGTTTGCATCATACGATGAAAACCGTTAAGATGATCGTAGCGGCATTTTCACACCAACCATGACCCCCCCCTCAAGAGGTAAGGAGAATATATCGCCGGAGAATATCATGCCAGATGAATTATTGAGCATTACAGAGTCACTTCCCACGCCATTTCTTATTATAGAGGAAGCAGTATTAAGAAGAAATATCGATCGCAGTGGAAATTATGCAAAAAGGCACGGGTTTGCGGTTCGTCCACACGTAAAAACACACAAGTCCATTCGGATTGCCCGTATGCAGCTCGCTGCCGGGGCAACCGGTCTTGCAGTGGCAAAGGTGGGAGAAGCGGAAGTCATGGCTTCCCTCGGGCCTGTGGATCTGACAATAGCATATCCTGCTGTTGGTCGAATCCGCGCAGGGCGAATTGCAAAGCTTTCTTTGAACCAGACCGTGCGGGTAGCTGTGGATGCCGCTTATTCAATAGAAGAACTGGGGCGGGCGGCCCTTGAGCATGACACAGTCATTGGAATTCTTGTTATCTTTGACGCGGGGCTTCATCGGTGTGGGATAACAGATCCCGGACAAGTGGTGGAAATTGCCCGCCAGGCGGAAGAACACGCCGGGCTTCGTTTTGAAGGCATCCAGATGTATTTGGGACATCTTTACGGAGATGCTGCAAGGGACCCAAAGAATTTTGAACAGATCAATCGGCTCTGGGAACCGGTTTACGAATCCCTGTGTACTTCAGGCCTTCATCCGGAAACTGTCTCTTCAGGGTCCACGCCCTCTCTCGAAAAGACGCATCTAATCCGTCATGTAAATGAAATCCGGGTGGGGACCGCGGTGCTTAATGACTATTTTGTTATAAAATATGGTCACTGTTCACTCGAAGACTGCGCAGCGCGCGTGATCACGACCGTGGTTTCGGATGTTGTTCCAGGCCAGGTTATCATTGATGCGGGTGCAAAGGCCCTTTCGGCCAAGCAGTTATTAAGGCACGAAGATCTTGAAATGGGATATGTGGTTGAGTATCCAGAGGTCCGCATATCCCGGCTCCATGAAGAGCATGGCTGGGTTGATACCGGTCCCTGCAAACGCCCCCCCAGGGTAGGGGAGCGAATGAGTATTGTGCCGGTAAATGTGAGCCTGTGCATGAACCTCTATGATAATGTTTACTTTTTAACCACTGATGGCAAAGTGCAGAAAGAAAGAGTTGATGCGAGGGGACGATATGTGTAACTTTGATACGCGCTTTAATCCGGTATTGATGGGAAGGTAGCAACTGTTCATACAGTAAGGCACTCATGCCGATCATTCCTGTCGGGTCCGGATTCATCAACCCTCCTATAACGCTTCGAGCATCAGATACTTGCCGCGTTCCGTTGCGAGCCTTATAAATGTTTCGGCGCCGGTTTCGGGTGGCTGGTAAAGCTGGGCATCAGGTTTCTTAACCAGGCGCATGGAATCCGTAGTGCAGGTAGTAACGCACAGACCGCAACCTATGCAACGATCCAGATTGATTACCGCCTTTTCATTCACTATGTCGATGGCGTCCATTTGACATCGCTCTATGCATGTTTCGCATCCGATACACTCATCTTCGTCTACTTCCGCAAAGTAGTTACTCTGCACCGCGGCCGCGGGAGATGGCTGCATCTTTAACGAATTGAGGACTCCGCAACAGCAACCGCAGCAACTGCACATACCCCCGATTTTTTTTGAGTTAAAGGGCTGCATGACCAAGCCGGCCTCGTCATTTTTTTTGACGATCTCCTTGGCTTCTTCTTTGGTGATGAAGCGACCCATACCGTTTTCCACGTAGTAGTTGGCATGGGAGCCGAACATGAAGCAGGCTTCCAGGGGTTTGTCGCAGCCCTTGCCATTCAGCCGGGCTTCTTTTCGGCAGATACACGGGGCAACGGCAATGACTTCGTGGCTATCCAGAATATCCAGGACGTCTTCGTAAGGGGCTACGGGCCATTTGTTGACAAGTTCACGATTGATTGGAATGGTCCGCATCAGGGGAGTCTTGAATGATTGGATTGTGCGGCCGAATGCGGTTTCATAGTACTCATCCATGTCGCGAACAAATTCCCGATCCAGGTTATTGAGGTTAAACTCCCATATGCCCACCACAAAAGGCACCGCGGAATAACGTACCGTGTCCCCCTTTCGGAGTCGAAACAGTAAACCCTTTTTGGCCATCTGTTCCAATTGTGCCGCTATTTTATCCGGGTCACGACCCAGCCTTTTGGCCGTATCATCAGGCGCCTCTAAAAGGGGCGTGAGCCGCAAAAACAATTCAGCGTCCTTTTCGCTGAACAGCCTCTTGAGAATTTTTACTTCCACCCCGCTTTCTGTTTCTGGATATCCCGTGGACAGGTCATCAAGCCTTTCCCTCAATTTCTCGTACACATTTGTCATGTATCAATCTCCTTTATCTATCGTTTACGTTGCGATTTGATAAAATCCAATAAAGACTGTAAGATAGTTAGGGATATGTCAAGAGGTTTGGTATTGTTTTTTCTCTCGGCTTCCCGCTTGACACCAGATTGCCCCTCCTATTATATTTGATATGAAATACTATGGCGAGGATCCACGAGAACCTGCTGAACGCGTGAAAACGGAGGTCAGGCATATCACCAAAGATGAGGCCACGTCCTCAGTGCCAGGTGAGCGCCAGATGGCTTTGCCCCGGAGTTTTGCGTTTAGGACTATTGGAGATTGGAGTGTACTATGAAAAAACTTCTGAAAATTGTTTGTTTCCTGATTCCTTTTTTGTTGGCAACCCCGGCCCTGTTTTTTGCAGGGGAATTCAGGGTGACCAGGGTCTATGACGGGGATACGGTAAAGGCCGGGACGCCGGATATCATTATTTATATTATGTTAGTTGGAATAGATGCCCCGGAGATCTCCAACCGGGCTGATCAGCCGGACCAGGCGTTTGGACAAAAGGCAAAAGAAATGCTCTCAAGCCTGGTTCTGAACCAGCCCGTTGTGGTGGAAGGCTACGGCACGGTGCCCTATCCCGACAAAAATATCATCAGCGTGATCCACGTGAAGGGTAAGAATGTTAACCTGGAAATGGTGAAGCTGGGACTGGCAGAAGTCCACAGGGAAAATCTTCCGCAAGGTTTTGATATTGTGCCCTATTTGAAGGCCGAGAATGAAGCTAAGGAAGCAAAGCGGGGCATGTGGATTTTAGGAGATAAGCACATAAGCCCGGCAAAATGGCGCAAGTTGCATGGCTCTGTGAAGGAAGAATAAAAAGGGCTTCTCAATTTTTCGTGGCGTTTTGATTGATGGGCTCCTAAAAAGTCCATCAATCCCGCATGGCGGGAGGGTAGGGGAGTAAAAAGGCGCGAAGCGACTTTTTACGAGGTTGTCTTGATTAATGGAAAAGATCATTATCAGGCAAATTAGTGTTGGTCCCCTTGAGGTGCTCACATACCTTGTGGCCTGTCCCCGAACAAAGGAAGGCGTGATCATAGACCCGGGCGGAGAGGCGGAACGCATATCAGCCATGGCCGGAGAGGAGGGCGTAAAGGTCAAATATATATTGAACACCCATGGCCATGCCGACCACGTATTGGCCAACGAGAGACTGAAGACCCTTTTTAAGGCTCAAACATGTATGCATGAGGATGACGACCGGTTCTTTGCAAGAGAAGAAATTCGTGAAGCGTCTGCTAAGGAATTCGGGCTTTTACCGCCCGAGCCTGTGGATATCAGATTGCATCACGGACAGGTCCTGGAGGTGGGGGATCTCGAGATAGAGGTCATCCACACGCCAGGCCATACCCCTGGTTCAGTCTGTTTTTTAGTTCGCGGAAACCTGTTTACAGGAGATACCCTGTTTGTGGGAGATGTGGGAAGGACCGATCTTGCCGGGGCATCTTTGGAAACGCTCCTGAAATCCTTGGAAGAGAGGCTTTTGCCTTTGCCCAAAGAGACGGTGGTCTGGCCGGGTCACGACTACGGAGAAACCCCAGCGTCCACCATTGCCCGTGAAATGGAGGAAAATCCCTATGTTACCGATTTTATCCTCGATTTGCCCTGACTCCCTGTGTCCGGCGCCCGACTTATGGTTGAGGGTCAGGTTGCTAAAGCGGACGGGCGCGTTTTGATGTTGTAATTTGAAATTTGTGATTTATTCAGCA
>JAFDAP010000145.1 GCA_019313765.1 Deltaproteobacteria bacterium
TCCCATGACCACGACCCTTGCACCCCACCTTTCAACGGCCCAGTCCCCTACCCTGGCAAATCTTTTCGAAGGCCATCGTTTGGCCTCACCAAAAATGGCGCCAGGGCTGAGCCCTATCATGAAATCATCCTTCTTTATCCCGTTTGAATCCAGCGTGCGCAGGGCGTCATTCAAGTATTTTTTATCAACATTGAGTGATGGGTTGCGGCTTGCTGCGTTCCAGTCCATGGCGCGCAGGATGGAGAGGTAGTATTCCACCTGGTGGATCTTCAAAATCTCATCATTTCTGATGATCCTATGAGAAAGCAAAAATCCCCGGCCGTCAGTATTATAACCGAGCCTGAATTCGCTCCCCCCTAAATAGGCCAAAAGCGCCGCTTCAAAGGCATTCTGAAAAAGTATGGACAGATCAAATCTCTCTTTTCGAATCTCCCTGATAACCCGGATCACCTCAACAAGGTCCGCAAGATAACGTCCTTCCTTCCTCAATGTAATAACACGGTCCACGGCAGGATGATTTTCGAGAAGGGGCAGCATCCACGGCTTTCCCAACACAGTGATCGAACTGCCGGGGAAATTTTCCCTTATGGCCTCAAGGGCAGGAAGGGTCATGACCGCGTCACCCACCCAGTTCGTGGCACGCACCATGATACGCCTTACAGTTGATTTGTCTATCTCTTTATTGCCTATCACTTTCAGCATATTTCAAATTCTGTCCCCAATCTTATCCCTGATCATCTTGAAAAAGTCGTCCTGGCCTGACGTGAGTGCAAACGTAATGCCCAGATACGCAATATCAGTGCGGTCTGTCGCAAAGGGCGCTATTCGAACCCAGTCCTTTTCCGTGGTGATAATATATTCTGCGCCCTGCGCCTCCTTCATTTGAATCAATGTCCTGATCTCATCCTGCTTGAACGGGTGATGATCCCTGAACCCCCTGAAACAAACAATATCCGCGCCCAAGCCCATCAAGGTTTGCTTAAACCTGTCCGGTTCGGCAATACCGGCAAAGGCTAACACGCGCTTTCCCTTCATAAAATCAGGCCCGTGAACCTCGTTTGAATGGGGGAATATGACTTTCTCCGGCAGATGATCCGAGCAGAAAATGGGTTTTGAAGGAAACTTCCCTTTCAGAAAATCGAGCACCTTTTCCCCGGAACCCTGCTCACTGTGTCGTGTAACAATGCAGGCATTTGCCCTGGATAATTGTTCGACCGGCTCCCTTAAAGGCCCACACGGCAGTAAATGACCGTTGCCGAATGGATTGGTTGCGTCGATGAGTGCCAGATCAAGGTCCCGGTTTAATTCTAAATGCTGAAAACCATCATCCAAAATAAAAAAATTACAACCAAATCTTTCAAGGGCAAACAACCCGGCCAGAAAACGTTTCTTAGATACAACGACCGGAATCCCCGAAAGCTTTGTTGCGAGAAGATAAGGCTCGTCCCCTGCCTCTCTGGCGCCGGCCTTTATCCGGTTGCCGTCAGATACCTCTAAAACTTTCGTCCTGTATTGCCCGCCATATCCCCTTGAAAGTACGGCAACCGGGTGCCCTTCATCCTTAGCCCACTGTGCCAACATCACCACTGCAGGCGTCTTTCCCGTTCCGCCGGCAGTTATGTTGCCGATACTGACCACGAAACCCGGGAGGGATTCTCTTTTGAAAAACCCGCATTCGTACGCCCACAGCCGAAGCCGGACACCGAGGCCGTATAAAATCGAAGAAAGAGTTAGAAGCGGGGACCATAGCCCGGACGATTCGGGTACAAAACCCTTCATTGACTATTTCTCCCGCTCCTGCCGAGGCATTCTGCGACGTATGACAGAACCCTTTTCAGTGCCCCCCGGTTTTTCTCCACAAATGCTTTTGCACGCTTGCCCATGACATTGCACGTTTCCGTATCCGCTAAGAGTGTTTTCATGGCCTCATAAAGCGCTTCTGCGTCCTTAACCCGCCATCCACCCCCAGCCTCCACCAACAATTCGGACATAAGAACAAAATTATGGGTGTGCGGCCCAAAAAGAACCGGACAACCAAAGCCGGCAGGCTCCAACAGGTTATGTCCCCCAAACGGCACTAAGCTTCCTCCCACAAAACTCACCTTGCTGAGACCGTAAATGCGTCCGAGTTCGCCTAAGGTGTCAAGTATCACGACATCATATGGATCCCTGCTCTTGGAAATCCCGGTTTTCAAAACGGCCTCAAGCCCCATGTCCCGGGCCTGCACAAGAATGTCTTCGGATCTTTCAACATTTCTCGGGGCCAGTATAATGCGCAAACGAGTAAAAGACGGGCGAAGTTTTTTAAAGGTCTTTAGCAGTACCTCCTCTTCACCCGGGTGTGTACTACCTGCCACCCATATCATATCTTCGAATTCAAGATTCAATGCACGCAATAACTCCTGACGCTCTTCACTATCCATGGGGACCCAGTCACGGTCATACTTGATGTTCCCCACCGTACTTACCCTGCCCGGACCTATTCCGGCCTGAAGAAGCCTTTCCCTGTCCAGGTCCGATTGCATCAGGCATGACTCAAGCGGCTCAAACATCATTCGGGTGAAAAGAGGAAACCTGCGATAAGACCTGAAAGTCCGGGGAGAAACGCGGCCATTGACTAGGACACTCTTTATTCCCCTTTTTCTCAGATAGTCAATAAGCCCCGGCCATATATCCGTTTCAACAAGAATAAAAGCAGAAGGCCTCACATGGTTCACCATTCGGTGAATACACCACCAGAAATCAATGGGCATGGGTAGCAAGGCTCTTACATTACCCTTCAATTCCTTTTTTGCAACGTCCATACCCTTAGAAGTAGTAACAGAAAAAACAAGGCCCTTGTCAGGATATTTAAGATTGAGGGCCTTTACCAGAGGAAGAGCTGAAATCACCTCGCCCACTGAGAGCGCATGTATCCAGATACTTTCTCCTTCAAGGGAGGCCGAGGGTAACATCAAAGCCAGTCTCTCGGCAATCCGCTTCCTCTTTCTTAGCAGCGGAAGGAGCGGAATAACTAACAAGAAGACAATTGTCCACATGAAATGGTATAAGAATATGCACATATCTAACGTGTTGCGTGTTCCGTTACACCCTTACCGGAAGTTCTATAATAAACGTAGTTCCTTTCGGTTGATTATCCTGAACCCGGATAAATCCGTTATGGTCCGTGATGATAGTATTCGCAATGGCAAGTCCCAGACCCGTGCCCTGTCTTTTTGTGGAAAAGTAGGGCTCGAAAAGGCGCACTTTATGCTCCGCAGATATGCCCCTCCCGTTATCAGAGACTTCGATTCTCACCATCTGAAGGAGATTGTCATAATTGAGATCTATGACCACTTCTCCTTCACCATTCATAGCTTCAATGGCATTGTCTAAGAGATTGATCATCACCCTTTTTATCTGCTCTCTGTCTAAGTTAAAAACGGGAACTTCATTTGAATCATTGAAGGTGAGCTTTACATGTTTATGTGCTGCCTTGTAGAGGCTCAGGGATTCCCTGATGATCTCACGTATATTTGCCGGGACCGGATTGGATGCGGGCATGCGGGCAAATTTTGAGAATTCATTTACCAGTCCCTTTAACTCCTCCACCTGCTTTATTATCATCTCGGTGCACTCCCTGAATACCCCTTCATCCTCTTTTTCAAGCTTCTCTCCGTATCTCTTCTTAAGGCGCTGTGCAGAGAGCTGGATCGGTGTCAGCGGATTCTTGACTTCGTGGGCAATGCGTCTTGCCACTTCCCGCCATGCGGCCATGCGCTGGGCCTTTTCGATCTCGCTCAAATCTTCAAAGACCGCAACAAGACCGAGATAGTCCCCTCTATCATCACGGAGTACGTTCAAGGACACAAGCAGAGTAAGCCTTTTGTCTGCCACGGATAACCTGATTTGTTTGTTTAAAAAGCCTTTCCGAAAAAGGCCTTCATCTCTCAGGAACCCATCAATTACCTTGATGTAATCCTCCGAAAGGATGTCAGTGTAATTGCTTCCTATGATCCTATCCGCTTTTATGTCTAACATCCGCTCGGCTGATTTGTTTATAGTAAGGATATTTCCATGGACATCGGCGGATACCACGCCGGCGGCCACATTGGCTAAGACAATCTCCATGTAAAGCCTTCGTTGTTCCAGTTCAACATTGCTGTTAATGAGTTCCCTGTTTGCCTCCTCAAGCTGATTCTTCCCGGTTTTCAGGTCCATGGTCATCCTGTTGAATGAATTGACCAGGGCCCCTATTTCATCTTTCGCCTCTAAATCAATAAAAAAATCATAGTCCCCGGAAGCGATCCGGTTTGTTCCCTCGGCCAACTCCTTAATGGGGGTGGTGATCTCCTTGGAAAGGTAGAACCCGAACCATACGGATGAAAAGATAATAAGAAGCGTAACAATAGAAAGCGTAATCATATGGGTAATTTTGATGGGTTTTTTCAGCATCTTGATCTTCCGGTATTCCTGCAGCCCCATGGAAATAGCCTTGAGTCGGTTGACAAACCTGCCCGGAACAAATTTTGCTATGACAATAAGACCCACCACGGCCTTTGATTCCGTCCTTGAAAATACAGGGACAACGCCGCTGACCAGATCTCCGTGGGCCGAGGACTGGACATACTGGGCATCTGAACCTTTCTCTAAGACTTTCGCCAAAAAATCATCCTTCGGCCCCTTAAAAGCACTCAGGTCAATCTTGTTATCCTTGGCAACGGTTCTGGGGCCCAGCTCTTTTGTATAGACCCCAAGAGAGGCCAAGCCGTATTCCTTCTGCTTTTCATGAATGAGTCTCTCGAGTTGATCTTTCCTGGTACGCAGCATAAATCCTTCATGAGTAATTACCCGTCCCAGCTTATTACCAAAAGAGAGGATTTCATCGGCAATCCCATTGTAATAATCCTGCCCTACTTCTACTGAGTTCTTCAAAGATTGTTCTATCGGCAGATTGAACCAGTATTCGATGGACAGAGAGATGAATTGTACTGACACGAAAAAAAGTATAATCGTCGGTAGCAGTGAAAGGGTCACAAAGGCAAGTACAAGTTTAGACCTGAGTTTTGCCCCCATAATACTCTTCCTTCTTTCAAACAGCAGCTTTACAAGGTTTCGAACTATGAGGAAAAGAAGTAGCAGGAGCAATATCACGTTGATATTGATCAGGGCAAAAACAAGAATACTGCTTGACAATGGAAGGTCTACCCCAAAATCAAAGAAATACATCCCCCCAAGTGTGGTAAGAAAAACGACTACTATAAACAGGGCGGCAATCAGGTATCTTTCCCTGCGACGCCTTTTAAAATCCTGTCTTTCAGCCTGTAGATAATTCTTCATAAACAGCCCTGTCTGTTCAATATCCTGAGGATAAAACCCTTACGGCCTCCGGCCCACAGGCTTCCGGCTCGTAGACCCTACAGCTCGGAAAGGCCTACGCCCCGGTGGGGTAAAGTCCTTCAAGGATTTAGGCGCCTGCCTTTTATCCTGCCCCTGAATATTGAATTGTTACAACAGCATAGGAGGCTGTCCGAGAATGGCTTCGTCGCGAGACCGA
>JAFDAP010000146.1 GCA_019313765.1 Deltaproteobacteria bacterium
ATTCATCCTGATAGACTCGAGGCATATGGATGCGGAAGCGAAAGATCAATCGCCTCCAATGATACGAGGCAGTCAAGGGCTCAAAACAGGAGAATAGATATTATTTTGAATTATAGCGCGCC
The DNA here is from genome assembly GCA_019313765.1 of Deltaproteobacteria bacterium. GTDB lineage: Bacteria > Desulfobacterota > DSM-4660 > Desulfatiglandales > Desulfatiglandaceae > JAIOSR01. Next base: position 123 of record JAFDAP010000146.1, read on the forward strand.
GCCCTACATTAAGAGGATTTACAGAAAGAAACCATCAGGTATCTTTACATATAAGAAGTTTGACTTCAGGATATTTTGAATAATGGGCAAGAGGAAAAAAAACATTTCAGCCGGTCAAGAACCGGATCCCAGTGCATGGCTGGTAACATTTGGAGATCTTGTTATGCTTCTCCTCACCTTTTTTGTAATGCTTCTCACAATGTCTTCCATAGACACAAAGAAGCTAAAAGACACATTTTCTCATTTTAGAGAGGCCCCTCCTGTACTTGAACTGGCTGCTTCGAGAAAAATTAAGGATTTAGATTCCTTTGTCAGAAAATATCAAAATTCCGACGGCCTATTTGTGCTTGATCAGGGGGTTGTGAAGAAATTACTCATACCTTCGTATAAAGCAGATAAAAATACGGAGGCAAAGATAAAGGAATTTTATGAAAAGATCAATATTTCAGATGACAGGAGGGGTATTGTACTCTCCTTTCAGGGAGATATTCTTTTTGCTCCCGGAGGGGCGGCCCTCAAAAAGGAGGTGTTCCCATTTCTCGACTTAATCTCCGAGACCATAGAATCCTGCCCCAATAAAATTCTCATTACAGGTCATACGGATAACATCCCGATTCGAAGCAGGTTATATGGATCAAACTGGGAGCTTTCATTATACAGGGGGCTTTCTGTGCTCAAATATTTTTTATTGGAAAAAGGGCTGTCACCATCACGCTTTTCTGTCGGGGGATATGGCGCGTCCAGGCCCCTGCATCCAAACGATACTCCAGAAAAAAGGGCCCTTAACAGAAGGGTTGAGATAATCTTTAAACATTTATAAGGAGACATAAATGGCGGAAGAAAACGAACTTAAATGGGAAGGAAAAGAGCCTAAAGAGGAAGAGCAGCCTAAGCGGTCCTCTCTTAAATTAATAATCATAGGAGTTTTGGTGATTATTCTTGGAGCCGGTGGTTATTTGGGATGGGACCTGTTTCTAAAGGAAAGCAAAGACAAGGAACAGATTTCCGAAGAAACCCGCCCTCAAGAAGAGAAAATAAAAGGCATTGTAACATACCCTCTTGATACATTTATTGTAAATCTCATGGATAAATCCAGATCAGGCAAAAAATATCTGAAGGCCACGATGATACTTGAGATCGGTAAGCAAGAACAAACCATGATCCTGGACCAGTATAAACCACAACTGACAGATACTATCCTGATTCTCCTTTCCAGCAAGTCGTTCGATGAAATTAGTACAATTGAAGGAAAGCTTGGATTAAAACGGGCTCTCCTATCGAGGATCAATCAGATTTTGGGGGATGTAGTCGCTCGCAGGATCTATTTTAAGGAATTTGTGGTGCAATAAGGTAAGTCCATGGCAAATGTTTTATCACAGGACGAGGTTGACTCCCTTCTTGGTGGGATAGGTAAGGGAAGTGTTGAAACCGAGACGGATGTCCCTGAAAAAGAAGAGGGAATCGAGGCATACGATTTCAGCACCCAGGCCGGGCCTATAAATATGCCTACCCTTCAAAGGATTAATGAAAGATTTGTTGGTCTCTTAAGGGATAGCCTTTCTTTGGTCACAAGTTCAGATGTAGAGGTAAAGCTTTCCACTAACGAATCAGTCACCTTTAATGACTTCTGTCGTTCTCTTCCCCTTCCGGCAAGCCTGAATATCTTTAAGATCGAACCTTTAAGGGGGTCTGCTATCCTTTTTCTGGAAGGCCCTCTGGTATTTTCATTTGTTGAGAACTTCTTTGGAGGAAAGGGGCTGGGCCATGTGAAACTTGAAGGAAGAGAATTTACGGCAGTTGAGTTAAGGATTATAGAGAAGATATCCAAAATAATCTTAGGTGACTTACAGCGAGCATGGTCAGACGTTCATAAGGTAACCGTGACCTACTCACGCTCGGAGATGGATCCGCAATTTGCATCGATTGTCAAACCTGCCGACATGGTTTTTACAACCAAATTTGAAATAGCCCTCACAAATGACTCGGGAACAATCACTTTCTGTATACCATATTCCACTATAGACCCGATAAGAGATAAACTCAGGCAAAAGTTTCGTGATGAAAGTTTGGAGGTTGATAATAGGTGGCGGACATATATTGGAAAAAAATTAGGGGAAACGACAGTCAATTTGAATTGCATCCTGGGTACCACAAAGATAAATGCCAGGGAGTTGCTGGAGATGAAGGTTAATGATGTTATATTGCTGGATAAGAAAATGGGAGAATCGATCCTTGTCAATGTTGAGGGTATTCCAAAATTTAAGGGTTATCCCGGAGCTTATAGCAACAACAAGGCCATAAGAATAAGTGAAAAAATCGATAAGGAGTAAGCGATGAACGAAAATGAGAATTTGGACGGCAACAGTAACGCAGGACCGTTGAATGAGGATGAATCAAGTCAGAAGGAAGAATATAATATTGATCTCATTCTTGATATTCCTCTTATCTTGTCTGTGGAATTGGGAAAGGTCAAGATGCTCGTGAATGATCTGCTCCAGTTGGGGCAGGGGTCTATAGTCGACCTGGACAAACCGGCCGGCGAACCTCTTGGAATATCTATAAACGGCAAGCTGGTTGCCAGGGGTGAAGTTGTGGTCGTAGACGAAAAATATGGCATAAGAGTGACTGACATTGCCAGCCCCCTTGAGAGGGTTAAATCCCTGGGCTAAGAAATGGGCAGAGGCGTTTAATTATGAATGGAATATTTGAGATGAACATCGTCAGCACAGGGCTTAAGACGGCGGCCATGCTTTTTATTGTGCTTGGTCTCATGATCCTTGTTCTCTACCTTATGAAAAGGTTTTTATTTCGCAGGAGAGAGGCAAAGGGAGATCTGGCTATCAAAGTCCTCTCTTCGCTCCATCTGTCGGCAAAAGAGAGGATTGAAGTCATAGAAATTTCCGGTGAAAGGATTGTACTGGGTATTGCCCCGGGCAACATCCGCTATATAACCAAACTTAACGATTCAAATGGAAAAACAGGCTCGTAAATGAAATTACAAAAAATCATAAGAACACTCATCATTTTCCCAATTATTTACATTTTATTTATACATAATGCCTTTGCCGGTGATTTTCTTTTCCCCTCATTAAATATAGGCATACAAAAGGGAAGTGATCCTGGTGACATTTCCGTTATACTACAGATCGTATTTCTTTTAACCGTTCTAACCCTTGCACCGGCCATCCTTATACTTATGACATGCTTCACCAGATTGGTAGTGGTATTTTCCTTTTTACGACATGCGCTTGGCACTCAGCAGACACCCTCTAACCAGATTATTGCCGGACTCGCCTTATTCCTGACCTTCTTTATTATGATGCCTGTCTGGCAAAAGATTAATGATAATGCATTGCAACCATACCTCAATGAAGAGATCTCTCAAGAAATTGCGCTAAAGGCGGCTGTACAGCCTATCAGGCAGTTTATGTTCAAGCAGACACGGGAAAAAGACCTGGCCCTATTTGTAAGCATGGCAAAGGTAGAAAGACCAAAAAACCAGGAGGAGGTACCAACGTCAGTTCTCATCCCTGCCTTTGTAATAAGTGAGCTAAAGACCGCCTTTATTATTGGATTTGTTTTATTTGTGCCTTTCCTGATTATAGACATGGTTGTGGCAAGTGTTTTACTTAGCATGGGGATGATGATGCTCCCGCCAATAATGATCTCCCTTCCATTTAAGCTGATGCTTTTTGTTTTAGTGGATGGCTGGTATTTGATTGTCGGCTCACTTGTAAAGAGTTTTGCAGGGGGGTAGACAAGGGGAAGTAAGGAGTGCCAATATGACACCTGAATTTGTTGTATCTTTTGCGCAAGAGGCGATTAAAACAACCATACTTGTATCTATGCCGATGCTTGGCATGGGACTCGCTATAGGTCTGTTGGTGAGCATATTTCAGGCTGTGACGCAGATCAATGAGATGACCCTGACATTTGTGCCTAAGATATTGATTGTATTACTGGCGCTGCTCTTTTTTGCCAACTGGATGCTTGAGCATTTAATGGCCTTCACTACCACCACTATTGAGCAGATACCGTTTTATATAAGATAATGGAACTCTTGCCCATACAATATGAAGAATTTAAGGTATTTTTTCTTATACTGATAAGGGTTAGCGTTATTCTATTCATGTTTCCATTTTTTAGTTCACGGGTTATTCCGGTTTTAGCAAAGGCAGGACTGGCCCTTATAATAAGCATAATCCTTTTTCCGGTTATAGATAATAAGCCATTTCAATTCCCCAATACGTTGTGTGGAATGTTTCAGATGGTAACAGGAGAACTCATAATTGGCATGATTTTAGGGTTATTGGTTCAAATAATATTTGAGGGGGTCAGGATGATGGGTCAGGTAGTAGGATTTCAAACAGGCTTTGCAATCACCAACATCCTTGACCCTCAAAGTGGTATGCAGGTCTCAATTCTCTCGAATATGGCGTTCCTTGTGGCCATGGTGAGCTTCCTTATTTTAAATGGCCACCATATATTACTGAATGCAATAAGGGAGAGTTTCGAAATTATAAATGTAGGTTCATTAAGCTTAGACAGGCGGATATTTCAAGAAATTGTGCACGCCGCTGGTGATATGTTTGTTATCGCCCTAAAGATCGGAGCGCCGGCTATTGCCGCACTGCTCTTTGTTAAGGTGGCTTTTGGACTGATTACAAAGCTCATACCACAGATGAACATTATGATCGTAGCATTTCCTGTTCAGATAGTTATGGGCCTCATCTTCTTTGGTATATGCTTAAATGTACTTCTTGCATTTATGGAAACATACCTTGGAGATCTCGGTTCTCTTTTAATTAATACTATGAACTGGCTAAAGGCATAGGTCTTGGATTAAGGGATTAAGAAATTAAAGTGAGGAGTGCCAAATGTTAAACACCACAATTTTAGTAAAATTACAAATTACAAATACCAAATTACAAATAAATCCCAATATCCAAGCACCAAATTACAAATATCTCTCAAACTACAATATCCAATGATCATAACCGGTTGTTATTTCGTATTTCGATATTGTTTCGAATTTCGACATGCCCGGCGGCCGGCAGACGGGTATTCGCATTTTTTGAGATTGTTCTCGTCATTTGAGTACATGATAAATTACCAAAATTGTGCATGGAACTTTGAAGACACTGGAATAGTAGATGGCTGAAAAGAGTTTTGAAGACAAGACTGAAAAAGCTACGCCCAAAAAGAGACAAGAGGCCAGAAAGAAGGGAGAAGTAGCAAAAAGCAGGGAGTTGCCTTCAGTTGCCGTTCTCTTAGCCAGCCTGGTTGCCTTGACCATTTTTGGATCATATATGTACACCCATATCAAGACTATTATGGGGAGGGCATTTTCTCTTCCTATTTCGAATGATCTGAATGTTCATGATTTTCTGG
>JAFDAP010000147.1 GCA_019313765.1 Deltaproteobacteria bacterium
TAAAGCTCCACGGCAATTTTTTTCTGGACATCACCGTCAGGAAGGTCATGGGCGACAAGGGCCTTGAGAGAAGTGCTAACCACTCCCTCGCCATACTTTCCGGTGAGCTTGACAAATTCAGGGCCAACCACGGCGTACTCACTGACGATAGGAAATTTAATACCAAGGTCTCGAGCACTTTTAAGAACCATGGCCGTATCACCCATGTATCCGCAAATAATGAGGCCATCTGCGCCACTGATCTTAATATGCGTAATTTGGGGACTGACATCTGTAGTGCCAGGGGTATACTTCTCTATAGTCGCAGGTTTAATTCCCTTATTTTTGCAAACCCATTCAAACGTTTCCTTTCCTGTTTGGCCGTAGGCGGTATTAATGTATATATAGGCAATCTTCTTGGAGCCACGCTGAAGCAAATTATCAACCAATATTGGGGTGCACGCATCCTTCTGGCATGGGACAACATTGAAGACCCACTTTTTGGTAGGTCTCCATATCTTCTCCGATGCGGCATTAGCGATCAGTAGTGTTTCCCCTGCCTTAGCCGTTTCTGCACTGGCCAGGGTTGAGCCTGATGTTGAATAACCCAGGGTGGCAATAACCTTTTCAACTTCGATTAATTTTTTTGTATTTATAACTGCCTTAGCCGGTTTGGTCTCATTATCGAGGATGATCAGCTTTAACTGCCGCCCATTCACCCCGCCGGCCTTATTAAACTCTTCGGCCCTCATTCGATAAACCCTTTTTTCCGGAATACCAAGGCCGGCCGCGCGGCCGGTGAGATCTAAGGCGATGCCAATAACATATGGCGCCTGTTTTGCTTCAGATGCTGAGACTGAAAGAAACAGGCCACAACAAATACTTAGAGCTATAGCAATAAACATGGACTTTTTCATTGTGTTCCTCCTTATCATAGTATTGTAAAAGGTAATTTGCCTTTTTTTAGAGTTTCTTACCGCTAAGTGTCCTAAAATGGACTTCGCACACCTTGTTTCGCCTTCTGACTATCACCTCCCCCCATGGTTCGGCCGCCGCACCAAAATTCTCTGTGTTATTTGATATTCTTGGTTTTAGGCTCCGAGATATGCAGATTGAATCCTTTCACTTGCCATGACCTCTTCAGCCGTATTCCTTAGAGTTATCTCCCCCCTTTCCAAGACATAAACATAGTCAGCAATCTTTATGGCCGCCCTGGCATTTTGCTCGACCAACAGGATAGAGACACCAAGCTCGCGAGAGATGAGTTTCAACATCTTCATCATTTCCTTTACCAATAAGGGGGAGAGGCCGAGCGATGGTTCATCAAGTGCAAGAAGTCTGGGATTAGACATGAGCGCACGCCCTAACGCCAACATCTGCTGCTCGCCGCCAGATAGTGTCTCTGATTGTTGCTGGAGCCTGGACTTAAGGACAGGGAAAAGCTTGAAAATCATTTCCGACCTTGCCTCCAGCATGTCCTTCCTTTCACTCTTGGTGAGAGAATAAGTCCCCAGCAGCAGATTGTCCGAGACACTCATCGTACCGAACAGCTGCCTGCCCTCAGGCACGCTGGCGACTCCTTTTCTGATTATCTTATCCGGGGGCATATCCGTTATGGTTTCATTCTTAAATGTGATTTTCCCACTGCGAATGCCGAGCAGCCCGGTTAGCGTTTTTAATAACGTCGTCTTACCAGCGCCGTTACTTCCCAGCACAGCAACAATTTCATTGCTGTTAACCGTAAGACAGATATTCTTTAACGCCTGGGCGTCTCCATAAAAAGCGGAAACATCCTCGACAACCAATAAAGACTTGCCTGATTGTCTTGTAACTTTCTTTGGTTCGGACTCTTGAGAATCGGTCATTGCTAATCCTCTTCTCCGAGGTACGCCTTTATAACCCCTGGATCTGCCCTGACATCATCGGGTGAACCATCCGCAATTTTTCTACCATAATCCAGGACAATCACGCGCTTAGAAATAGACATGACAAAAGGCATGTTGTGTTCAACAATGATAACCGCCAATCTATTTTCTACGAGTTTCTGGACAAGGTCGCCAAGCTTGGCAATTTCGTGAGCGGCCAACCCGGACGCCGGCTCGTCCAGCATAATTAGATTGGGCTTCACACCGAGCGAACGAGCTATACCCAGCATTTTCCTCTCACCCAAGGGAAGACTGTTGACATCATCGGCTGCTCTATGTTCCAAGCCAACCATCCTCAAGTTCTCCAGCGCTTCACCCCGAGTGCGATTTTCTTCCTTCCTCGCCGATCTCAGTCGAAATCCTGCGGCGAACATTCCCGTTCGACTTCCTGTATGACAGCCGACCATTGCATTTTCAAGCACCGTCATGCTGGAAAAGAGCTCTTCCAGTTGAAAGGTTCGGCTAATCCCCAGGTGAGCGATCATGTGTGCAGGGAGACCGGTAATATTTTGCCCCTGGAAATATACATCGCCTTCATCGGGAAAGTACGTCCCCGTGGTCACGTTGATAAAAGTTGTTTTTCCCGCACCATTGGGCCCGATTATTGAGACAATACCCTCTTTTTCCAATCTAAGGCTCACCCCACACAGGGCCCGAATTCCGCCGAAACTCTTCTCCAACTGGATGACCTCAAATAGCGAAGAGCCCACACCAACTTTGCTACTGGACTGCCCAGAATTATGTCGTGGATCCCCTGAAGCGATCATAAAGTTTTCTTCCGAGATTGATTAACTGGTCTATCCATCCGGTTAGTCCTTGAGGCATAAATATGAGCACAATGATTATCAATATTCCAAAGAAGATAGCATCAACCTCACTGGTCATAACCGGAAATATTTTCCCGAGGTAACCGTGTATCAGTTCGGTCAGCCACAAGACCACGAAGGTCCCGGTTAAGGGACCCCTGAGATGTCCTACACCACCGATGATGATCATCATTAGAAGTTCAATAAGTAAAGGGAAACCAAAGGAATCAGGCACTGCAAAGCGAAGGTAGAAGCAAAAAATACTCCCTGCAAAGCTGGCCATAACAGCAGTCAGTACAAAAATCTGAAGTTTATACTTAGCCACGTTGACACCAATACTTTGACTGGCGACCTCGCTATCATGGAATGACTTCATGGCACGGCCAATACGGGAGTTAATAAGGTTAGAGCAAAACCAGTAGCAGCCCAGACAGAAAGCCCAGGACAAATAATAGAAGTGGAGATCAGTCTTGAACACAAAACCGCTCAAAGAAAGAGCCGGTATCCCTACCAAGCCTTCAGGGCCGCCAGTAAGATTAGTAAGCTGGGCTGCAACAACTTGTGCAATGAGAATAATGGCAAATGTGGCGCAGGCAAGGTAGAAACCTCGTAACCTCAACACGGGAGCGCCCACGATGTAGGCAATCAAAGCCACACAAATGGCGCCGACAAATATACCTGGCAAGGGGGGTATAATTCCTCTGGCCGATAATATACCTGGAATGTAAGCCCCTAAGCCAAACCAGGTGGGATGGGCCAGAGAGAATAGACCAGCCTGGCCCATTAATAGCCCCATCCCGATAGATAACATGCCATATATGGCCACAAAAAACATGACGCTCACGATGTAGTTGCTCCGAACAATGATTGGCAGGACAATAATCGCGGTCAGAAAAATCAGCCAGGGAATATTTGTTTTGAACCTGCCGTCCTCTTTCATGGGAATCTTTTCCTTCTCCGGCGGGAAAAATCGATTGTTTGAAATATCAAGAACAGGACCATAATGGAAAGAGCGAGAGCATCCTTCCAACCCGTCGAAATAAATCCGGCGACGAATCCTTCCACTAAACCCAGTGCCAGTCCAGCCAGAACTGTACCGCCTATACTCCACCCACCGACTATAGCAACCACAAGCCCTTTCAAGGCGGCCATGAGGCCTATATTATAGCCGGTAAATGCAATCGGGGTGATAACGATGCCTGCCAAAGCCCCTAAAGCTCCGGCAAGACCAAAACAAAAAAGTCTGAACTTGCTGACATCAACTCCTATCAAACTGGCTGCAATTTGATTAATGGAAGATGCTCTCAACGCTTTCCCAAAAAGTGTGTAGTTAAAAAACCACAAAAGCCCCAAGGTCACAATGACCAAGACACCTGTCACAACGATGGCTTGCGGTATAAGCGTAGCCCCTAAAATATTGATAGGCTCGATTTCAATGAAGGGTTTCACGGTACGCGTTTCAGAACCGCACGTGATAAGAATAATTCCTTTAATTACCGACGCAGAGGCGATGGTTATCAACATGTAAGTCATTTCCGTGGGGTATCTGACGGGACGTATCACTATACGCTCCAGCAGGATAGCTATCAGGACCGTGCATGTTATTGCCAGAATGACCGCATAAGGCAATGCTAACCCTGCGTCAAAAAATACCCAGGTAAGCATACCGCCTAACATGACGAATTCGCCCGTAGCGAAATTCATAACACCGCTGATGAGAAATACCGTACTCCAGCATATCCCTACAATGGCATAAATGCTCCCGCTCGTTATTCCTGAAATGGCGTATTGGATAATCTGTGACAAAAGTGTCATAGCCGACAGTTACATATCCTTATGTTTTCCAGAAATGTTCACAACCCTCAACCAAGAATAGAAAATCTGCTATCAACATGCCCAGCAAATAACTTTGTGGTTCTTACAACTGAGAACGAATCCATAAAAAGTTGACCAATTAATAATTCTTGCAAATTTAATACCGTATTTCTATATCTTGATAACCCTTTGATATCAATATTGTTATTAAATTTCATGTTGAAATCGTACCATTAATGAATTATGCTATTTCGTAAATTTGTTTTATATGATAAAGATATTTATATTTGCCACGCAGAGAACTTTCCATGCTTCCGGCAGGTATTTTCATATAAAATGGCGTCAAATTCAAAAAGTAGAAGATTGCTTATTAGACAGCAAATAGCTGGGAATTCATAAATACATGATTCAGCAATGGGTCTGAATCACCGTTACGGTATGTTGAGGAAAAAGGAGGTGTCGCCATGCAAAGACCAGATTGGTGGAATAACCTGGACCAGGAAGAAAAACAAATCCTGATTCTGATATCCATGATCCCACCTCCTGTATCACTGGACAACCTGATAGACCTTACATCCATAAGCGCTGTAAAGGTATTGAGGCTCATGGAAAATTTGAAGAAGAGAAAGGCTATCTCCGTTTACGATTCACTTGGCAATGGTTATTACAATTTCAGGCACCCGAAGCTTGCGGAATTTGTGCTTCAGCAGATCTCTGATAAGAGAAAACAGGTTGAGGCCAAGATGTTAATTTCTTTTTTTGAGGGGCATCTGGAAGAGGGGCTCAAAAAATGCCTCATGATGACCCATTTTTATCAGATATCAGCATTGATGGACTCGTAAAAAGTCGTCACCCCGGCGAAAGCCGGGGTCCAGTTCAGTCATAAGTGTCTGAAAAGACTGGATTCAGGCTTTCGCCGGAATGACGGAAAAGGGAACTTT
>JAFDAP010000148.1 GCA_019313765.1 Deltaproteobacteria bacterium
ATATGGTTTCAACAAGACGACTCCAAAGACATTTGTCCTGGATATACTGAAAACCTGGCTCCTGGTCGCAGTAATCGGTGGAATCATTCTGTCGGTTGTCCTGTGGTTTTTTGAAAAGGCCGGACCCTGGGCCTGGCTCTATTGCTGGATTGCCATAACACTTTTCCAGTTATTTCTCATGTTTATTGCCCCGGTCGTTATAATGCCGCTCTTTAACAAATTTTTTCCCCTGGTTGAGGGTGACCTGAAAAACGCTATTAATGACTATGCCGGTTCACAGGATTTCAAAATGAAAGGCGTGTTCACAATGGACGGATCAAAACGCTCAACCAAGTCCAATGCCTTTTTCACCGGGTTCGGCAAATTTCGAAGGATCGTCCTTTTTGACACCCTTATCGAAAAACAGACTACGGAGGAACTTGTTTCCGTTCTTGCCCATGAAATGGGCCACTACAAGAAAAGGCACATCCTCAAATCCATGGTTATCTCGGTCCTGACCACCGGGCTTATGTTTTATATCCTCTCCCTGTTCATCAATAACAGGGATCTCTTTGCGGCATTTAGAATGCAGGAGATGTCCATTTATGCCAGTCTCCTGTTTTTTGGCTTTCTCTATTCCCCCATTGAGATGATCCTCTCCGTGTTCGGGATCGTGCTTTCCCGCAGAAATGAATACGAGGCCGATTCCTATTCGGTAAAGACATATAAAAGGCCTTTATCCATGATTGCGGCCCTGAAAAAGCTGAGCGTTGAAAACCTCTCGAACCTCACTCCCCACCCCCTCAAGGTATTCCTCAGTTACAGCCACCCGCCCGTGCTCGAACGAATCCGGGCCATCCGGAAGATGGATTTTTACCCTGACGAACCATAGAGGTTTAGCTGTCTTTTTTAATATCTTTTGGTTACTCTTTTATCACTCTCTTGAGGATATCCCGGGTCAACCTGTATATGCCAGGATCCTTGCTGGCCCGGGGTCCCGCCACGTTCAATACACTGATCCCATGGCGCTCAAGCCAGGCGTGTATGGTCCTTGCGGCCTCAGTGGTATTGATCCTGTCAAGATCCGTATGGAGCCAGGGGCGTTCATGTTTTATTGCCAACTGGCGGGTGAGATCCGAACCTTCGGTCAATAAACCGCGCGAAATGATCAGGGTGCCGTCGGAATCCAGGATATTCCGTGCTGTTCGACCGGCATAGTGCTCGGTGGGCATTTCCATCATTTTATATTTTTCGGGAATAATGCCGTCTTCCGCCTTTCGACCTTTAGGGACCCATCCGCCGTGCGGTATTCCTAATTCAAGGGCCGCATCCAGGGCAGCGCGGTCAACCCCGGTCTGTGCTCCTGAAATAATTTTTGATAGCATTATGGCACAAAATCCTTCTGTCCGGTTTCAACAGGATTTATGGCAAGGCCCCTGCTTCTCCGTGATCTATTACAAGGTTTAGCCCCGCCCTTTTGCCATCCTGACAATGCTCTCTGCCAACACCTGGGAAGCATCATAGACTTTCACACCAGCATCAAGGCCGTCACAAATAATGGACAGCTCCGTACACGCAACAATTAACGCCTCGGACCTTTTTCTGACCAGTTCTTCTGCCGCGGATTGTAAGACTTCTCTATCACCAATGTCGTATTTACCTGTCTTGATCTTGCGTACAGATGCCATTAAAAGATCCTGAAGCTCGGGAGACGGGTAAATCACATCAATGCCTTTCCCTTTAAAAGGCTTCGTATAAAGGCCTGTCAATAAAACCGCTTTCGATGCCAGTAATCCTACAGTCCGAATCGAGGCGTTTTCATTTAACACGGTTTCAACGGTAACATCGATCATATTCATAACGGGAATGTCAACCGCTGAACACACTTCATCGTAATAGTAATGGGCAGTATTGCAGGGGATGACCAGAAAATCCGCACCTGATGCGGCCAGATTGCGGGCCATCTGTGCCATACAGGGTGCCGGGCTTTCGCCGGTCCCCTCAATAATGGCCTTTATACGGGAGGGGACCTGGGGGTTATTGTCCACAACCATTCGAATGTGATCAATGTCGTCTTCGGCAGGGGTGGCCTTGATAACACGCCCCATCAGGTCGACGGTGGCTTCAGGCCCCATTCCGCCGATCACACCAACAACTTTGTCCGTCATTTATCCGTACCTGCCTCAGACTTGAGAATATATTCATCATACACGTATAATGCGGGTGAGCCGCCCGTATGTATAAAAAGCACGTTACTCTCTTTTCTGAAATAGTCTTTTCTCACCAGATCGATCAGGCCGGCCATGGCCTTGCCCGTGTATACCGGATCAAGCATAATCCCTTCCGTCCTGGCAAGCAGTTTAACTGCTTCAGCCATTTCCGGGGTGGGCAGGGAATAACCCGGCCCCACATAATCATCGAAACAGTTGACCGCCTCACGGGGAATCTCTGATTTAACACCCACGTGCCTGGCGGTTTCCCGAACAAGCCCATAGACAAGATCTTCCTGGACCTTTTTTGTTCGGCTCACATTGATTCCAACCACAGGAATATTCATATTGCAGCCGTAAATCCCGGTTACCAGGCCCGCATGCGTCCCCGCACTTCCGCTCGCGCAGACAACAGTGTTAATATCAAGGCCCTGCTCAAAGGTCTGGGCGAGGATTTCCTGGGCGCAGGCCACATATCCGGTAGCGCCCACGGGATTGGACCCGCCCCCGGGAATAATATATGCCTTCCGACCGACCGCAGAAACCGCATCTGATACTTCCTGCATGGCCTTCATCATGTCTGACCCACCCGGAACCACAGTGATATCTTCCACCCCCAGCAGGTTGAAGATAAAATTATTCCCGCCTGCCTTTGGATCATAGCTTTCGGGAACACGTTCTTCAAGGACAAGCCTGCATTTCAGTCCTTCCTTCACTGCCGCGGATAGAGTGAGCCGGCAGTGATTGGATTGAATTGCCCCACAGGTGATCAGTGTATCGGCACCCTTTATAAGCGCGTCTGCAACCAGAAATTCCAGTTTACGGGTCTTGTTTCCACCGGCGGTGAGTCCTAAGAGGTCATCCCTTTTGATATAGATATTCGGACCGCCAAGGGCTTGAGAAAACCGGGGAACACTTTCAATAGGTGTTTGCCCTTCCGTATAACGTCTTCTCGGAAATCCGGCTAAATTCATCACTGTTCTCCTTTCTCAACCATTTATAAAAGTTCCGGTTTCTTGAGCTTCGCGTAATAGGATGCAGAGAGATAAATCGCGGCTAAGGGATTGTGCCCGGTCACGCGGTCCTTGGCCGCCAGGACAGTGACAGGGGCCTCGGAGTATTTGAACAAAAGGGAATCATGACCCACGCACAGCCCTACCAGGATGTTGAACTCGGTTTTCTCATGGTTGAACAGTTTGGCCTGGTAAATGGGATTGCACATGGCCTCATCCGTTCCCCTGAAAATGGTTTCTTTTTCCTTCAGCCCAATCTCCGGTTTGGGAGTCCTTCCTGCCTTGCAAAGTACTGAAACCACTTCAAACCCGTGGGCCTTAAGAATATCTTCAACCATGCAGGCCTCATTTGCCAGACCAATACAGAAGGCAAGACCTAAGCGTTTGTAGCCCATCTTTTTTGCAAACTCACAGATATCAACAATGCGGGTCTTGGTGGGCTGCATTACATAGGGATGCTGGTGCCGGTTGGCATAACATTCGGCCTCCTGGATGGATGCCTGGCGGGCGAATTCTCTGATCTCCGGGTCTTCGTATTCCTTGTTGGCTTCGATCAGGACCTCCCGGCGCGTTAAAGTGGGACACCCTTTTGATCCGGTCCCCTCAGCGGACATGCAAATCCTCCCGGCCACTTCCAGATCACATGCCGCACAGGACGGTGGGGTTAAATCCCTCTTTTTTTTCATAACCACTCCTTTCAGGGCACATCACAGTTTCATGCCCCAATCACTTTTCAAGTCTAACGGATTTCATAGGTTGGCCTTTGAAGATGGGTCCCTCTGCACTGCGGGCAGCGGCCGGGACGGGTGAAGCGCTTCCGATCTTTAAACACATACCCGCACTTTAGACACTCTGAAGGCAGGATGACAAGCTCTTTTCCCTGGGCCGCTACAGAGCGTGCAATATGAGGTAGATGCTCATAAACCTCCTTTTCCCGGATTCCGAGTTCCTGGGAGAGGTCAATAGCGCTCATCTCCTCTTCACTCAACAGGCCAATGATTTGCTGGCGGATTGTTTCCATATGACCTCTGAATGATGCCTTTCCTTCATCTTTCTCTTTCTATTTCAAAAATCACGGTACCCCCGCCTGTATACTCACAGGGATCGAGACACTGGAGATAAGCCTTCTTCCCATCCCGGGACAGACCCAAACTTGCCGGATCTACTCCCCTGAAGAGAGCAATATAATAGGGCATAATGGAGGATAAGGAATGCATGCATACATTTTGAGTTTCCTTACAATTCAATCGGTATCCCTCATCCAGTACAATCCTGTCGCCCATCCTGTAGACAGGACAACGACCCTTAATCTCCTTCACCGTAATAATTAACCTATCCATGATACGATCACATACTTGATGCCGAAAAGAAATTTAAGGGCATGAGAAGGCCCCTTTTACCTAATCGGATCAGTGATACCGGCCTCCCTGAAGCCTTTTTTCCTGAGAAGGCAACTGTCACAACGGCCGCATGCCCTGCCCTCCGGTGACGGGTCATAGCAGCTATGGGTCATGCCGTAATCAACACCTAATTCAACACCTTTCCGGATAATCTCCGCCTTGTTCATATGAATTAGGGGCGTCCTGATTTTAAGCCTGGTCTTTCCCTCGACGCCCGCTTTGGTTGCAAGATTTGCCATGCGCTCAAACGCCTCGATGTATTCGGGCCGGCAATCCGGATACCCGCTGTAATCAATGGCATTCACCCCAACAAAAATGTCCGGTGCCCCCAACACCTCTGCCCAGGCCAGGGCATGGGACAAAAAGATGGTGTTGCGCGCCGGGACATATGTGACTGGGATTTCCCGTTTCATCTCTCCTTCGTTGCGGCCTTTCGGTACTGCAATATTACCTGTAAGGGCCGAACCCCCTATAGTTGTCAGATCAATGTCCATGATCAGGTGTTCTTTGGCGCCAAGGGCCTTGGCCACCCGCCTTGCCGCTTCCAGTTCCAGGGCATGGCGCTGCCCATAGCTAAAGCTGAGGCCGTAGATTTCGTACCCCTCTGACCGGGCAATGGCCATTACCGTTGTTGAATCCAGCCCCCCACTTAAAAGGACTACGGCTTTTTTCTCACCCATTTGCTTTTCTCCGCCTAGAAGGCTGTCCGAGAATGGCTTCGTCGCGAGACCGAGCGAAAATTTCGAGGGAAAGGCGGCAAGCCCAAAACGACCGGAGACGTAGCAGTAGCCTACATTGAGGGCGTTTTGGGTTTGCCAACGCAGATCCTCGGTATTTACAGCCGGTCGTAGCAGAAGCCTATTC
>JAFDAP010000149.1 GCA_019313765.1 Deltaproteobacteria bacterium
CCGGCATCTCCACAAGGTTCACTTCATACACCGTACCTCTGATACGCGGTGTGGGCATGTAACCCGGAACAAACAGGAATGTGGAAAAAATCGCTACATGAAGGAACAGGGACAGGATCAGCATTCTGTTCCATTTTGGCTCCATCATGTTATTGGAACTAGGTTCAATCAATAGGGCTTCCATAAAAGTCAGTCCACGGGTTCGGTGACCATTCCTAATTTATCAATCCCTGCCCTCTTGATCCTCGAAATGACTTTGATGACAAATCCGTATGGTACATCCTTGTCCGCCCGCAACAGAATTTCCTTGTCTCTACGGTTTTGAAAAATCTTTTTGACCTTTTTCTCCAGGCCGTCAAGCTCGATCCGGTAGTTTTCCAGATAAATTTCCCTTTTCTTGTTCACCGTTAATATCAAAGGATCTTCCCGGGTCTTGATGGGCTTCATCGTGGTTTGGGGAAGATTGACCTCCACGCCCTGCATCATCATAGGCGCAGTCACCATGAAAATAATAAGAAGAACCAGCATCACGTCAACAAAAGGCGTGACATTGATATCCGACATGAATTTTTTATTATTGTTGGCCTGCATATATCCTATCTGCTTAGCCTGCTGATCCTTTGTTTTTTAAAGAATTGTCTTTCCACGGTGCTCAAGAAATCAGACGTAAAGATATCCATTTCCGACCCGAGCGCAGAGATTTTGTGGGTATAATAGTTGAATGCCACAACCGCCGGTATTGCGGCTGCCAGGCCTGCTGCCGTGGCAATCAGGGCCTCGGAAATTCCCGGCGCTACAACCGCCAGGTTGGCGGCGCCCTTAAGTCCTATGCTTCGAAAAGACTCCATAATTCCCCAAACCGTGCCGAACAGGCCGATAAAAGGGGTGGTATTTCCGGTGGTGGCCAGAAAGCTTATCCCTCGCTCCAGCCTGTTTGTCTGGTCAATGGTCGCCTTTCTTAAGGATCGCTCCAGGTTGTCCATAATGACCTGCTGGGATCGTGAGGCCGCATCCCCGCCTGGCGCATCCCGGTCTTCTTGTGAATCTAAAGACGTCTGAATTTTTCGGATCCGGTTGAATTCAGCATATCCACTGCTGAATAGACGGGCCACCGGGCTATATGTCAGATCTTCACACGTTTTGTAAATCTCTTTCAGATCCCTGTTTTCCCAGAAAAGTTCCATAAACTCTTCCGTCTCCTGTTTTGCCTTACTCAACAACCTGAATTTCACGAAAATAATGGCCCAGGAGATGACGGAAAAAAACAAAAGGACCAGCAGGACAAACTTCACCATCAGCCCCGCATGGATTATCATCTGGAGGACATCGCTGCCATAGAAAGCCTGCATTGAAAGGCCGGACGGAATTTGAATAATAAACAGAATACTGATCATCATATTTCCTCTTTAAATTCGTAGGCGTTCATAGGTTCAGGGTTCACCGTGAACCCGTGAACGGTTACCATACTTCTATAATTACAATCATTAGCTTTCAAGAAGAATTTAGCCTTAAGAAAAAATCGTGCCCTGTTAATTTCCTGAATTTTTTTCTTTTGCCTAATGATAATAAGCGGATAGGTGGATTTTACTTGTCGGAATGATACCGGGTACCAGTCGCTGATCCTTAAAAAGAGTTCACGAAACCGCTTCTCGCTTTGTTATGGTAACTGCCTGAACCAGGTTGAAACGGTTTGTCAAAAAATCGGCTAACCCTTCGATATCATCTGTCAAAAACCGGGGGACCCCGATATCCACCGGGGCATCGCTTATCAGGGCCATCAGATGCGCATCACCCTGTAACAGGGGTTTTTCATGGACCTCGGGCCTGAAGACTTCCAATTTGGCATTGTTTCCTCGTTTATATCCTTCGGTCAGAATAATGTCCACACCGGCAAAAAGCGGGGCCAGTTCCTGCGGCTTGTGATCATGATCAACGTCCATGGACATCCCGATCCTGGAAGGAGTAGATATGATTGTTACTGCCGCGCCTGCCTGCTTATGCCGCCAACTGTCTTTCCCGGGTCGATCCATCTCAAAATCGTGCAAATGATGCTTGATAGTCCCCACCCTGATGCCGCGCCGCGTGAGTTCAGGGATCAGCTTTTCAATAAGAGTGGTCTTTCCCGAATCGGAACGGCCGACAATAGAAATAATCGGTGGTTCAGTCTTTCCTGTAAACATTTGTAACCGTCACTTTCGTTTATGTATTTTCAAAATTTATGTCTGTTTCCGGCCGAATATGCCGGAAAAAATTTTATCTTCCTCTTCCAAACACCGTTTTTTTAAGAGACTGTATTTTTCAAGGAGTTCTTTGCCCTCCTCTGTCAGCCAGGTCCCCATTTTCCTGTCCGTATGGACGATCCTGTAGTTCAAATATTGTTCGGTAGCCTTTATCTTGCCCCAGACTGCCTTATAGGACATCTTCATTACTTTTGCAGTCTTGTTAATCGATCCCGTCTTTTCGATGGTCTCCAGGATTTCTTTTCTCCCCTCGCCCATGATGATGCGATCCTGTTCATCAACGAGCCACTGCCTTGATTTTAATTTAATCTGTACCATCTTTCCCTCCTTCCACTTCCATCCAAAGCCTGCCACTCCTAGATGGGTCATAGCCACCCAGCGAAATGACCCTTTCACGGAAATGCCCGGACCGGATCGTCTCCAACACCGCCTGGATATTGGGCTGATCCAGCATTGCATTTGGAATAATCAGGTCATACTGTTCCTGCACCATAGGAACAAAATCCAGATCCAGGGCCTTTGCCGCAGCAAAGATGCCCATGCCGCAGTCTGCCGCGCCACTTAAGACATCCACTGCCACTGCCATATGTGTGAATTCATCGTGGTCATATCCCCTTATTGATTCGGGCTTTACCCCTGATTGATTTAACTTGTAATCAAAAAGAACGCGGGTCCCTGATCCGGCCTGGCGGTTGACAAAGGTAATATCGTCTCTTTCAAGGTCTGCGATCCCTTTAATACCCTTTGGATTCCCCTTTGCCACGATCAATCCCTGGTCCCTCAAGACCAGGTGAAAGACGCTGACCTTAAGCCCTTTTAAGTATCTCTTGATATAGGAGATATTGTACTGGCCGGTATCCGTGTCCAAAAGATGGGACCCTGAAAGGTGACATGTCCCCTTTTTTAAGGCGATCAGTCCGCCGAGGCTCCCCACGTTACCGGAAGAAATGCGGATATTACGTCCATTACGCCGGATCTCGTCGGCTAAGATATCAATGGTGATGTCATGACTGCCGATGACGACAACGGTATTTAAGAGTTCGTTTTCTTCCACGAGGAGTTCGGCCTCGACCTCCTCACTATGGGAAATGCCCTCGGACAGGGCCGGGATTCGAAGAATGCCCTCCGCCCTGGTCAAGGTGGTGATAGAGCCGGCAGCCCTGGGAAGCGGAGTAGCCACATACCCGGAACCCACCTTGCCCATGTTGACCCGCAAAAACTCCTCTATGCCCAGCTTTGAAGGAAGGTCCCTGGTGGGTCGTACCTTGATGATTTCGTGTTTTGGAGACTGTCGACCCTGAAGGCTGAAAAGCAGAGGCCTTACAAATTGTTCAAAGGAAAGGGTTGCGGAAACAGCATACCCGGGATTTCCCACAACGGGCTTTCCACCCGCAATACCAAGGATAGTCGGCTTACCCGGCATCATTGCAACACCATGGACCAGAACCTCGCCCATTTCACCGATCATATGCACCGTGTAATCCTTGCTGCCCGCCGAGGACCCGGCATTGATTATGACCACATGGGCATCCGATTCAACGGCTGTAGTCAGGGCATGGCGTATCTTGTCTTCAACATCCGGGACAATATCATAGATGATCGGAATGCAGTCACACTCGCGAACCAGCCCGGCAAGAATCAGGGAATTGTACTCTATGATCTGACCCTTGCCCAGGGCTTCCGTCTTTATCAGGTCCCTGTGATGGACAAGCTCCGATCCGGTAGGAATAATGGCCACCCGGGGTTTTTGCAGGACTTTGACGGAAAATACACCGGCGCTTACAAGGGCACCAACATCATAGGGCCGGATCCTGTGGTTTTGCGGAAGAAGCAGTTGGGTCGCCACAATGTCTTCCCCCACCTTGCGCACATGTTGCCACGGATAGCTGGAAGCCCGGATTTCAACACGTTCGTCATCTATCTCATGGATTTTCTCCACCATGATCACCGAATCAAATTCCTTAGGAAGGGATTGACCCGTGTTTATCCAGATGGCATCCTCCCCCATCTTCAAGATTTTGGGCCGCTGCTCCGTGGTTCCGTAGGTCTCCCCGGCCCTCACGGCAATACCGTCCATGGCCGCTGAATGAAATGAGGGGGCGGAACGGTTTGCAAAAACCGGCTCTGCCGTGACTCTCCCCCATGCCTCCTCGGCCGGGACCTCCTCGGCTCCGGTCCTGTAATCGGGCACGAATCGGGATAAAAATAATTCCCTGGCCTCTTCACGGCCTTTCATTGAAAGATAGACATTACGCTTCATTCATATGTCCCCGTTGATCACTTGCGATTCTTGTAACCGTTCACAGGTTCCCCGCCCAGCGGGATCTTCGACAGGGTTTTCAACGTTCAATCTTCATCGTTCCTTAACCCCTGGCCCAGACCTGTTTTAGCAGTACTTTTCATAGAATCCCTGGGCATAGCGTTCAGAAGAACCGTTTTAAAGCGCACGTTACGTCGCACCAGGGCGGGCTTAAACCGTGAACTCTTGAACCGTGAACCTGAGCAGTTACCGTTACACAAGCATTACCTCCACCTTTTGTCCCTGATAAAGGCCTTCAGTATTCATATCTATTCGGACAAGGCCGTCAGCACCTACGAGCGTGGAGATCAGTCCTGATTTGCCGAAGATCGGTTCGGCCATCAAAGTCCCCTCATTTTCAACCAGCTTAACCCGAATATAATCCTCACGGCCGCTGGCAGATTCCAGATTCCGGCTCAGTTCGGCCTCTACCCGGGAATGAAATCCTTCGCCAAAATCCCTTTGACCGGAAAGCCTGCCGATCAATCGAGCAAGAAAGACCTCGGCCACCACTAAGGCGGATGCCACGTGGCCCGGAAGCCCGATAACGGGTTGAGGCCCGGACCTGCCGATGATGGTGGGTTTACCCGGACTGATGGATATGCCGTGAACGAGCAGCTCAAAGTCTTTTAGTGTCTCAAAAACCTTGAGGGTGAGATCCCTTGTCCCAACCGAGCTTCCTCCCGATATCCAGACCGCATCGGCCTGGCCGAGTCCCTTTTCAACCATTCCCCTCATGGGTGCAAACTCGTCAGGACACAGGCCCGCATATACGGGTTCCGCCCCGATCCGCCTCAAAAACGCGCACAGGGTGTAGCGGTTCATATCCCTGACCTGGCCGGGACGGGGCTGTTCATCCATGGTCACGATCTCATCGCCCGTAGAAATGATGGCAACCCTCGGTCTTTTGTATACTGAGACCTCTCCCAAATCCTGTGGACGAAGTATAAGCCCTTTTTCAAGGACAGTGGCGCCCTTTTCATAATCATCTCCGGGCTGGATAACGTTTTCCAAAGGGGAGATAGCCTTGCTGCCCTCTAAGGTGTTCTCATCCAACAGGTTACAGTATTCTACCATTACTACGCCGTCGGCCCCTTCAGGCAGCATACCGCCGGTGGATATCTTTACGGCCTGGCCCTTGTCCACAATAATTTTTGGCGTCTCACCCAT
>JAFDAP010000150.1 GCA_019313765.1 Deltaproteobacteria bacterium
AAGTCTATTCTCGGACAGCCTCCTTGGCTGTTAGGCATGTTGGTCTCGTCTGTGGCGGGATTAACCGCCTCAACGACACAGGATTTGTCAAAGGGTTTTTTTATAACGGAGAGATGTCCGAGCTGGCCGAAGGAGCGCGACTGGAAATCGCGTGTGCTACTAATAGTGGCACCGAGGGTTCGAATCCCTCTCTCTCCGCCATAAACAACTTAGTTCGCTTCGCTCACAATTGGAATGTTGGAAGACTGGAAGACTGGAATAATGGGCTTTGCGAAAATGGTGCAATGTTTTACCTGCCGAAAGGCCTCAAGGACGTGCGATTGCCAGAACGCCCTTGACATGGATGTTAAAAATGTTAGTAAATGAAAAATTCCTTATTAAAACCAACATTCCAACTTTCCAGCATTCCACTATTCCAGGTATGAGGCAAAAGTATCAAGCCTCAATAAACCCCTTTGATGTCAGTAAGTTGTACAAATTCCGAGACGTTTATGGCTTATGAAGTATTAGCCAGGAAATGGCGCCCCCAGGTCTTTGAGGACGTCATTGGCCAGGAGCACATCACAAAGACATTGATAAACGCCATAAAGAGCGGCCGGCTGAGCCATGCCTATCTTTTCAGCGGACCAAGGGGTGTGGGCAAGACCACGGTTGCTCGAATCCTGGCCAAGGCCATAAACTGTGAAAAGGGAGAACCGGGAGTACCGTGTAATGAGTGCCCGTCATGCACGGAAATCACCAACGGCTCGTCCGTGGACGTGCAGGAAATTGACGGTGCATCCAACCGGGGCATTGACGAGATCAGAGAGCTCAGGGAGAGCACCAAGTATATGCCCTCATCGAGCAAGTATCGCATCTATATCATCGATGAGGTGCACATGCTGACCAAGGAGGCATTTAACGCCCTGCTCAAGACCCTTGAGGAGCCTCCTGCCCATGTGAAATTCATATTTGCCACCACCGAATCGCACAAGGTGCCCGTGACGATCCTTTCAAGGTGCCAGCGGTTTGATTTCAAAAGGATTTCCCCGGCCCAGATCATTGATCATTTAGAGAAAATGACACAGAGGGAAGGCGTCGAGTGCAGCAGAACCGGGTTGGCCATGATCGCCAAACAGGCGGAAGGGAGCATGCGGGACGCCCAGAGCCTGCTGGACCAGGTGATTTCCTTTACAGGGTCGAAGGTAGAAGACGGTAATATAACAGAGGTCCTTGGCATAATTGACAGGGATATGATCTTTGAGACATCTCGCGCCATTATTGAAGGTGAGCCACGGAAGTGCCTGGAAATAGTCGATCATATTTACAACTATGGTTCCGACATCAAGGAGTTTTACCGAGCCCTGATGGACCAGTTCAGGAATCTCCTGATAAGCCTGATTGCCTCCCGGGACTATCTCCTCGATATGAGCGAAAGCGAAAAAGAGGAAGCCGCGCGCCAGGCCGGGATTGCAGGGTCGGAAAAACTTCAGGTTCTGCTCAATTTTATGATCAGCCGGGAGGAGGACCTGAGGTTTACGTCCCACCCCCGGTTGATTCTGGAAACGACACTTATCAAGCTGTGTCATATTGGCGAATTCCTCTCTTTTGATGATCTTTTAAAAAAAATAGAATCATTGGAAAAAAGGCTGACTGCTTCACCCGGTGCCGGCCGGCAACCAATGGCCGACCATATTGCAGATTCAAGTGCAGATTCAAGTGCTGATTGGGTTTCGGGAAAGGCCGGGAAAAAGGAGTCAAAGGAAGAAAGTGCGGCAAAGAGCGGGCAAAGCTGGGACGATTTTCTGTCCTTTCTGTCATCTAAGAGCAAGGCTACGTATAACATTCTCAAGGACTGGCAGCTTATCAAACTGACTGAAAAAATTATAGAGATCGCCCGAAGCAGCCAGTCTTTTTCTTCAACCTATTTTGACGACCCTGAAAGGTATAAACTGTTAGAGGATTATTGCCGTGATTTTTTCAAGACAGATATTCGAGTGAAGATCGTTAACAATAACCAAACCAAACCCTTAAAAAGTTCGGCATCGCAGGCAAAGCATCCTGAACTCCCCCCTCCTGTTCAGGAAATTGTGCACATGTTCCAGGGGGAGATCGCAGCCAATAAAAAAGGAGGAGTAAAAAAATGAAAGGAATGCCCAACATGGGCCAGATTATGAAACAGGCTCAACAATTTCAGACAAAGATGGCCAAACTACAGGAAGAATTAGGAGACAAAACCGTTGAGGCATCTGCCGGTGGGGGCATGGTGTCGGTGGTGGTTAACGGGAAACAGGAAATCCTTTCCATTGAGATAGAAA
Source organism: Deltaproteobacteria bacterium (assembly GCA_019313765.1). Lineage (GTDB taxonomy): Bacteria > Desulfobacterota > DSM-4660 > Desulfatiglandales > Desulfatiglandaceae > JAIOSR01. Next base: position 2,298 of record JAFDAP010000150.1, read on the forward strand.
AGGAAGTCATTGATCCGGAAGACCGGGAAATGCTCCAGGACCTCGTTATGGCAGCGATAAATGACGGGTTATCAAGGGCAAGGGATATGATGAACGAGGGGATGGGCGCATTGACCAAGGGAATGAATATTCCGGGCATGCAGGGACTCCTCTAAGTACCGGTAAAAACATGGGAATTTATCCACCGTCTCTAATAAAATTGATTGAGCAATTTTCCAGGCTGCCCGGTATCGGGCAAAAATCCGCAACCCGGATGGCCCTTTTTGTGCTGAAAAGCAACAGGGATTTGGCCGAAGGCTTAGCCGGAAGTCTTATAGATGTTAAGGAAAAGATCAAATTCTGTTCAATCTGCTTTAATCTTACCGATGATGATCCATGTCCTATCTGTTCCGATCAAAATCGTGCGGACGGAACCATCTGCGTTGTGGAAGGACCCGGGGACCAGCTTGCATTAGAGGAATCCGGGGTTTTTCGAGGCAGATATCACGTGCTTCACGGGACCCTTTCTCCCTTAGATGGGGTCGGTCCTGAAGACCTCAAAATAGGTGAGCTTCTGAACCGGCTCGACAGGGAGGCAATCAGAGAAGTCATCCTCGCCACCAACCCCACCACAGAAGGGGAAACGACAGCATCCTTCTTAGTCAAGCTCCTGTCTGAAAAAAACGGGGACCTTAAAATCACCAGAATCGCTCTCGGCGTTCCCATGGGCGGGGACCTTAAGTACATGGACCGCATGACCCTTGAACATGCGCTCAAGAGCCGGATGCCGATTAATCCATGATCTCCGAGGAAATCCTTAAAAAAATAGCACACATCGTTGGTCAAAAGCATCTGATCGCGGGCCGGGATGAATTGGTAGAATACGGCTCTGATGCCACCAAACTGGAAGGCATGCCGGATGCGGTCATATTTCCTCAAAACAGCGGGGAGGTCTCCGGGATTCTCAGGCTCGCAACAGAAAAGGGATTTCCCGTCATACCCAGGGGGGCGGGAAGCGGCATGAGCGGAGGGGCGGTACCCGTAAGGGCCGGGATTGTCATGGCCATGAACCGGTTTGACCGTATCCTTGCCATTGATCAGGACAATCTCATCTGTAAAGTGGAGCCGGGCGTGATTACCGCCGATCTTCAGAAGGCCGTTGAAAATATAGGTCTTTTTTATCCACCCGATCCGGCAAGTGTAAATATCTCTACCATAGGCGGCAATGTGGCCGAATGCGCGGGGGGATTAAGGGCAGTGAAGTACGGCGTAACCAGGGACTATGTCCTGGGCCTTACCGTCGTACTTCCGACGGGTGAAATCATAAACACCGGTGTTGAGACCATGAAAGGTGTGGCAGGTTATGACCTGACACGGCTCATCGTGGGGTCGGAAGGCACCTTAGCCGTCATTACCGCTATTACCCTGCGCCTGGTTCCCAAACCCGCGGCCCGAAGAACCATGATCGCCTTTTTCCCGGACGTCTCTTCTGCCGTTGACACGGTCTCCCGAATCATTAGAAACAGGATTATCCCCACTATCCTGGAATTCATGGACAGGCATTGTCTTGATTGTGTGAGAGAGGGACTCAATCTTCCCATACCTCCGGAAGCCGGGGCCATGCTGCTGATCGAGGTAGATGGTGAAGAGGTCCTTGTGGAGCAGGAAGCGGAAAGGATAAGGTCGGTCTGCTGCCAGGGAAAGGTCATAAAGTTCCAAGCGGCCTCGGGAAAAGAGGAGTCGGAAAAATTATGGGAGGCCCGGAGAAACGTTTCGCCCTCTCTTTATAAGTTGAGACCACACAAGATAAGCGAGGACATTGTCGTCCCTCGAAGTCGAATGACCGAGGTGGTGGCCTTCTTGGATGAAATGGGAAATAAATACGGCCTTTCTATTCCAGCGTTTGGACATGCAGGGGACGGAAACATCCATGTAAATATCATGCTCGACAAAGACGATTCCAAGGAAATGGAAAATGCCCTGACCATAATAAAGGCATTATTTGAAAAGGTCATTCATCTGGGCGGAACCATTACAGGGGAGCATGGAGTAGGGCTTACCAAGGCACCCTATCTTGAAATGGAAATCCCCCGGGCCGGGCTCGATCTCATGTCTCGTATCAAAAAGGCATTTGATCCCAAGGGGATTTTAAATCCCGGGAAGATATTTTATCAAAGGATCTGATCCAGGCTTTTATAGTTTTTTGTGTTATAGGACTTTTCCACGTCCACCAGGCGTAATCTATCCAGGGCCTTTTTCAGCGGCACGCTGGAAATCTCCCCGTGCTTTACGCTGACCATGCGACCAAAATCCTCATTCACGATCATATCAATGGCCGCGATCCCGAATTTTCGACCCATGCGCCGGTCATGGGCAGTAGGGGCCCCGCCCCTCTGAAGGTGCCTGAGGGCAACAAATCGCACCTCCAGATTGCTGTTTTCCTGGATTTCATCTGCGATGAAACCGCCGACGCCGCCTAAGTAATAGCTCCCAAAACCGTCCCTGCCGCGTTTTTCATGGATTTCATCCATGCCCCTGGGTTTTGCCCCCTCGGAAACCAGAACAATACTGTAACGCTTGCCGGACTTTTTTCTCATCTTTATGAGCTCTGTTACCCTCTCCATAACAAAATCGTGCTCGGGGATAAGGATAATAGAAACACCCGCGGCCTCGCCCCCTTCCAGGGCCAACCAGCCCGCCTTTCTCCCCATGGTTTCAACCACAAATATGCGACGGTGCGAACCCGCGGTTATACGCAGTCTGTCCACATCGTTGGTAATGACATTAAGTGCCGAATCAAACCCTAATGTATAATCCGTTTCGGACAGGTCCCTGTCAATAGTTTTGGGTATACCGATAACCTTGAACCCTTTTCTGTAAAACTTGTAGGCAACTCCCAAATTGTCGAAGCCCCCGATGACCACAAGGGCATCCAGGCCTAATTTTTTATAGTTTTTGATTAAGATCTCCGACTGATCCTTTTTGGGATCAAACGGATTTACACGAGTCGTTCCAAGCCGGGTCCCTCCCTGCCTGTCCCAGGTCCGAACGAGATCCTTATTCAAGGGCATGGTCCAGCGCTTGAGGCTTTCCTTTTTGTCGGGTTTTACCTCTATAAGTCCCTTCCAGCCATCCATAATGCCTAATATATTGAACATCATGCCGCGCCTGGGTCAAGGGCCGAATTGACCAGCCAGTGAATGGCGCTGTTAATGCCGCTGCAGTCGCCGCCTGCCGATAAAACACCTACCTTTGTTTTCATCGAATGCCTCCGGAAGGATGTTGTTAATTAATAAGGAAACTGCTCTGCTAAAGTTTAAGGTTCAGTAGTTAAGAAATATAGATGAAAGGGATGTCAGTGTCAAGGATGGGGCGAGGCGAGAGATGAAAGGGATGTCAGTGTCAAGGATGGGGCGAGGCGAGATTGAGCTTGCTTTTTACAGGCAGCATTTGATAAGTGACAGGGGCGTGAAAGACGGAGTAAAAATCCTGGCCCATCGAAGATCCCGTTACGCGGGGGAGGACCAGGCTTTGGTTATCCCCAGAGGGGATTTGCTTTGTTGGAGTTTTATTGCCTTATTGAAATTCCAAATATCAAATCCCAATTATCAAACAAATTCCAATGACCAAAATTCGAAATAACAAACAGAAAAAAGATGAACGTCGAATGTGGGTGTCGCTTCGCTCCGTTTTTTTTAATAAAATTGAAACGCCGAGGGCGTACCATAGTTCGACGTTGGAAGTTCTATGTTCGATGTTGGACGTTCGTTTTTTAATCCGGTTTTGGTCATTGAATATTGAAATTTGAGATTTATTTGTAATTTGGTGCTTGTAATTTGTATTTTTAGACACAAAAATCCA
>JAFDAP010000151.1 GCA_019313765.1 Deltaproteobacteria bacterium
TGACCGAAACCCTCGAGGCCATCCGCATGGCCCACAGGGCAGGGTGGAAAACGGTCATCTCCCATCGCTCGGGAGAAACAGAGGATACGTTCATCGCTGACCTGGCCGTTGCCGCCGGAACAGGCCAGATAAAGACCGGTTCATTGTGTCGTTCGGAAAGGGTTTGCAAGTACAACCAGCTCTTGCGGATTGAGGAGGAGTTAGGCGATTCGGCAGAGTTCGGATGGATGTAATAGTATCGGGAAATGGGAGCGGGCAGGTCAAGCTGCGATATTTTTTAGCAAAAAGGGGATGATATATGGCGTATGATGCGACAAAGGACCAGGTACTGGCATCCTGGGAAAATGATGAGACAGGTCTGATAATTTCCATCAATCAATACGGGGACGGGGAACCAAAGATGCAGGTGGGGCCGCGGGCATTCACAAAAAAGGACGGGGCCACATCGACCAGAAAACCTGGCCGGCTTGCCATCGATGATGTTCTCTGGCTGAGCGAAATAATCGAAGAGGTCAAGGACAAGATGAATGAGTATTTTCTAAAACAAGGTTGATATAGCCGCAAAAAGGCACAAAATACGCAAAAATAAAATTGAGCGTCTTCGCTCACTTTAGGTACAAGCCATCGTGGATATTACGGACCGAATAAAACGATTCTATCTTGAACACCTTCCAGAGGCAAAAGTAGAAGGGGGCCTTCTCAAGGCACCCTGTCCATTTTGCCCGACCGATGAAGGTGAAAAGCCCGAGACAATGGTCGTATATCTGAAGCCTGAGAGCTTTTTCTTTGGTTATTTCAGGTGCCTGAACAGGTGCATTCAAGGGGGCTTCCACCTGTATTTTGCAAAAATCATGAATATAGACACTCAAAAGGTACCCGGTTTTGATCCTGACCGGGAGGCCTTTGTAAGGGATATTGTTTATCCAACCAAAAGCCTCAATGCCGAGGTCAAGAAATTCGTATCTTTCATGGATGACGAACAATATGCCCATTTCAGGGAATTCGGCGTATCCGATGCCGCCGTAGATGAGATGAAGATAGGCTACAACGGGAGATACCTGGTATACCCGTACTTTTTGGAAGACGGAAATTGCTATGCTGCCCGGTGTATATTGGCTGCACGGGAGGAAGACAATTTCTGGCACGGCGACGAAACGTTTTTTTCAGAGGAATTCCGGGTCTTTAATGTACAGGAGATAGACCGGGCAGAAGAGGGTGCCCTGTTCATCACAGAAGGGGAGAACAACCTCCTGACACTTAAAGAATTGGGCTATCCGGCCATCTCTGTCCCTTCTGCAGACGATCTGGAAACACTGACCCACGAGCGGTTAGCCTTCATCAATCACCTGTTCTTGATGATGAACAATACCCCTGAGGCAAGGCTGTCAGCTCGATCTTTAGCCACCAGGCTTGGATTCAAGGTGAGAATTTTAAAATGGCCGGCCCACCTTAACAGGGGTTACGGCCTTTGTCATTTGGCAAGAGAAAAGGGGAAAGGTTTCAGGACTGCCGTTTCTTCCATGATAAAGACATCAAAATCCTTTTCACCGTTCTCGTCCCCTGAAAAAGAGCAACGCAAATTTTTAGAACTGCTGGAAAGAGACAAAGGGAAAAAATTACTTGGACTGAGCACGGGTTTTGAGAAGATGGATCACGCGCTAAACGGGATTCGCGGCATTAATATAATGGGCGGTCCGCCCAAGGCGGGAAAATCCTGTTTCTTTATGCAGCTTTCCACAGAGATGGCAAAAAGGAAAATTCCTGTTATCTACTATGATTTTGAAAATGGACGGCAGAAGATCTATGCGCGGACCCTTTGTCGCTTGAGCAGGCTTTCCGAAGAAGAGATCAGGCTGCAAGACCTGGATGAAGAGGCATCAGCCAGGCTCAAGAAGGCTTATTCGGATTTCGAGGACATGCTTCCCTATTTTCGGGTCGTTACGGACAGAAAACTAAACCCCGATATCATGAGGCGGCAGATCGATTTCCTCAAGCACGAAACGCGCACGGATAACACCCTTGTGGTCCTTGACAGCCTCCATAAGCTCCCCTTTAAAGACCTTTCCGAGCGAAGGACCGGCATTGATGCATGGCTCCGTGAAATGGAAGCCATCCGAGATGAACAGAATGTTACTTTTCTTGTCATCTCCGAATTGTCGCGAGAAGACGGGCATTACAGTGGAAAGCCCGACCTTGCCTCATTCAAAGAGTCCGGTGATATTGAATATAGTGCAGACAATGCCATGATTCTCCTGCCGGATTGGGACCCCCTGGATTCCATTTCTCCGGAAGAGAGAAAAAGCACCCTTTGGACCGTGGCAAGCAGGGAAAGCAGCCCCGGCAAGGTTGCAGAATATCTCCTGGATTTCCCTTTCTTGGGATTCAGGGAGATGTGACCCCAATCTGTCTCATACCATATATTGTATTTTTCCTTGACACCTACCTCAACAAATTGTACAAAGTCATATAATTGTCGGTTTTTCTAATGGCGACTGTTACAGCCGCTCTACGCTTTCATTATTGATAACCCCCACCCTCCCGCTTTGCGGGATTGATGGACTTTTTACGAGTCCATCATTATTAGACATCATCACATTTAGAGACCTTTGAAAAATGTTTAATTTTGTTCAAGGTCAAGGAAGGCGAAAATTTTAACCACAGGAATACATCGAGGATTTCGAGGATTAAAATTTGAGTCTGACGCAGAAATTGGGAAAAAGTGGACGTTTTGCAAAGGTCTCATTTATTCAGGGCCGTTGATCATGAAAGGTAACCCGTTGCAGGGAAAAGGGAAGCCGGATAAATGAACAGAAGGGACTTTTTATTAAAAAGCACCTCTTGCTTAGCGGGAAGCCTTTTCGGGCTGAACGCTTTTTCAAAGGCCCTTGCCTTTGGGGAACAAAAAAGCAATTCCTTTTGCAAACCGCGCATCGCCCTGATAATCGATGACATCGGATTCAGTTTTTCCCGCACAAGACTATTCCTGGACCTGAAAGTCCCCATTACCTTTTCCATCCTGCCCCGGCTTGAACATTCTCATGATCTGGCATATGAGATCCATGGAAAAGGGCATGAAGTCATGCTGCACCAGCCCATGGAGCCTTTAAGCTCTGATATAGATCCAGGCCCCGGCGCACTTTATGTGGGATATGGGGCCATGAGAATCGCCAACATTATGGAGGAGAATATCAGGAACGTGCCTTTTGCTGCAGGTGTCAACAACCATATGGGTTCAAGGTTCACTGAATGCCCCAGGGAAATCAAAGAGGCCCTGAAAGCCGTGCGGAAAAAAGACCTCTTTTTCGTTGACAGCCTTACGTCAAGCCGTTCCATGGGCTATAAGACTGCCAGAGGCCTTCACATGCCCGCTGCCTGCCGCAACATCTTCCTTGACAATGTCCCTAATGAATCAGATATCCTTGTTCAACTCACTAAGCTCAAAAGGCATGCCCAAAAACACGGGCGCGCCATAGGGATCGGCCACCCCTTCCCAAAAACGGCCGCGGCAATCGGACACTTTTTAAAAGATATCAAGGCTTCCGGCATTTCCCTGGTACATGTCTCCAAAATTCTGAAAAGGGCTTAAACCTGGTACATCCGATCCAACAATGACAAACTCGTAAAAAGTCAGAAAGCACCCGTTTTCGTCATTCCGGCGAAAGCCGGAATCCAGGCTTTTCAACGGCTTATCGCTAACCTGGACCCCGGCTTTCGCCGGGGTGACGACTTTTTGCGAGATCATCAACAATTGTAGTTATCAAATCATGTTGACAAACAACAATAAATAGACTAGTCTGACTAGGAAGCTGCCCGAAAATGGCTTCGTCTCGAGATCGAGCAAAAATTTCGAGGGCAAGTCGAAGCTCCCGAACTTTTTGATCGGGGCGGCAAGCCCAAAACGACCGGGGACGTAGTCATAGACTACGTTGAGGATATTTTGAGTTTGCCAACGCAGACCCTTATACATCCGGTAGTAGAAGAAGCCTATTCTCGGACAGTCTCCTATGCTATAAATGGTAAGAAGGGGGTCATTATGGAGAAAATATGGAAATTACAAGATGCCAAAGCCCAGTTTAGCAAAATAGTTAACGACGCATTAAAGAATGGACCACAGTATGTCACTCGCAGAGGGACTAAGGCCGTAGTTGTTGTATCTGTTCAGGAATATGAAGAATTACTTTCAGATAAACCAAGCTTTAAGGAATTCCTGTTGAGTTGTCCTAAAATGGATCAGGATTTTGAATTTGAGCGTCAACAAGACTTTCCAAGGAGCATAGAACTGTGAAGTATATATTGGACACTTGTGTCATCTCAGAGTTAGTCAAGCCTGTGCCCAACCCCAAAGTGGTTGAGTGGTTGAAGCAAATACCTTCAGAGGCATTATTTTTATGCGTCATTACGATTGGTGAGATTCACAAAGGATTAACCAAATTACCAGATTCAAAAAAGAAGGAAGAGTTGACGCATTGGGTAAATACTCTTTTAGATGAATACAAAGAAAAAATGATTCCTATCGATCTGAAGGTTGCTGAAAATTGGGGGATAATCCAAGGTAAAGCGGAAAAAGCAGGAACTCCAATGTCATCTATTGATAGTCTGATTGCTGCGGCGAGTTATACATATAATTTGACACTTGTGACGAGAAATGAGAAGGATTTTACTCCTGGTAATATTCCAGTTATTAATCCATGGAAAAAGGGGGCATAAAAAGAGGGACGCTTGAAGTAGTCAAAAATTTTAGAGATACCGGATTGAACGCCCATAGCAGGCGTGAAGCGGCTCAGTTCAACCCCGTTGCGGTGGGATATCCGGAATTTCGCTACGCTCAACTCAGGTTACAATCTTAAACGTTATATGGCGGAATTGTAATATCTTCCAATTTATATTGCAATAACGCACTGTTATAACACTGTATTTAGGTAGCCTAATTAAATGGTTCTGCGTGAGGTAATGAAATGAAACTGCAAAAATTCAAGAATTTATCCTCAATATATACGCGTGAGGAGGACTTTTCCGCAGATATTGCTAATCATATTTCACTCCTCAGTGTTGGTGATTTTGAAGATGCAGAGACAGAATCCAAGGTTGGCACGAGAAAAGCTGATATTGTGGCAACGGGGAACGATGGGATTTTGGTTATTGAGAACCAACTTGGAAAGGCAGACTGGGATCACTGGGGAAGACTTGAAGCTTACGCACGGTTGAAAGAAGCTAATATTGCAGTATTAATTGCTGAAGAATTTGAAGAGCTTATGATCGTAACATGTAATCTGCGAAACGAAGATAGCAATATTGACTGGTATCTTATACAAGCACAGGTGAATGAACGCGATGAATTTTCATTTCATCAAATCGCTCGACCAGCCATTGATGTGCAGACAGAGAGAAAGAATGTTGAATACAGTGATTTTTGGGAACCAATAAGAAGAGAATGCTTATTTGCTGGG
>JAFDAP010000152.1 GCA_019313765.1 Deltaproteobacteria bacterium
CATGGTTGCTGTTGCTTTTTGTTGACATGTTTTAACATAATTTTGGGAAGTTGTGGACTATAGCGCCAAAGTGTGGTGAAATCCCCGGAAAAGGCAATGGAGAATAGAAGTAAGCGGTCAGAACTCAGAAAGGATTGACCTGAATTTGGAACCAGACGCTGCTTCAAAAGGAGCTTTCAGGCTCCGGGACTACCAGAGTGAGTGTTTAGCTGCAATCAAGACCCGATATGTGTCCGGTATAAGGCGGCAACTCACGTGCCTGCCCACCGGGTCCGGAAAGACAGTTATCTTTGCTGAATTCCCTCGGTATTTCCGGATGAAGAAGCAGATGTTGGTGTTGGCCCACCGTGCCGAACTGTTGGACCAGGCATGTGATAAGATCAGTCGGGCCAATCCCGGTCTGCGTGTTGAGGTGGAACAGGCAGGGCGGAGCGCCGGCCCGGACAGCCATGTGGTGGTAGCCAGCGTACCCACTTTGGGCCGCAAGGGGTCCGGGCGTCTCAATCGGCTTGACCCTGAGCGGTTTTTTCTTATCGTGGTTGATGAGGCCCACCACGCCACGGCAAAGACCTACCAAAGGATTCTCAAATATTTAGGTGTGTTTGAACCTGATACCCAAAAGCTGCTTGTGGGCTTTACGGCCACCCCCAAGCGAGGTGACGGGCAAGGACTGGACGCGGTTTTTCAGGAGATAGTGTTTTCGCGTTCACTCCCGGAAATGATCGGCGAGGGCTATCTCTCACCGGTCGCGGGATACCGGGTGGAGACCGATATCGATCTTACAAGGGTCAAGACACGCATGGGTGATTTCGTAGTTTCCCACCTGTCCCGGGCCGTGAACGTGGAGCAGAGAAACCACCTGGTGGTCGAGGTTTTCCGTTCCCGTTTGAAAGACAGAAAAACCCTCTGCTTTTGTGTTGATGTAGCCCATGCCCACTCTCTTGCTGATTCCTTTAAAGCCGAGGGTATTCCTGCCGGTGCCATAAGCGGAGATATGGAAGGATCAGCGCGTACCAGGGTTCTGGATGACTTCAGTCAGGGCCGGATTCGAGTACTTGCAAATTGTATGGTGCTTACCGAAGGTTATGACGAGCCGTCCGTGGAGGGGATTATCTTGGCCAGACCCACCAAGTCCACCAACCTCTATACACAGATGATCGGCAGAGGTACCAGGCTCTACCCGGGCAAGGACAATGTTATGGTCGTGGACATTGTGGATGTGACCCGCGATCACAGTCTGACGTCACTCCCGGGTCTTTTCGGGCTTTCAGGAGAATTCGACCTTGAAGGCCGGACAGTACAGGAGGCCCAGGATGCCTTGCGCTGGGTTGAGACTAACCGTCCCTGGATTCCCATCAACAGTGCCATGTCGCTCTCTGACCTGCGATACCGGTGTAAAAGGATCAATCTTTTCGATTTGGAGACCCCTGATGAGTTATTGGGCTATTCGCGATATGCCTGGGTATGTATCGGCAAGGGGGCTTACCGGTTGGGGTTGTCGGAGGGCAGGGCCGTCATGGTTGCTCCGACAATTCTGGGTGATTGGGAGGTTGTGCTCGGCGGACGTGGAAGAGAAACCGTTCTCGCGCGTCGCCGGGACATTCGGACAGCCATTATGGAGGCTGATGCTCATGTCAGGGAAAACCTGCCTGAATGTGTGGGGCTGGTTACTCGAAATACGCGATGGCGCCGCGATCCTGTCACAAAAAAACAGATTAGGGTACTCAAGGCCAGAAAACTGGACGTTCCAAAGGGCCTGACCAAAGGGCAGGCAAGTCATTTGATAAGCATGTTAACGTGATCATATGAAAATTGCGGGACTGCATCCGAAACGCTTGCTCAATGCCTTGATGTGACGCTTATTCAGTTCTCGTTTTCCGGAAAGGATTTCGGAAATGACGCCGGGACTCCCAAGTTCAGTCAAATCCTTTTGTTTCAAACCATGTTCCTGCATCAAATATTTCAGACATCCGATCGGCGTCCCTTCAGGTTCGGGAATATTTCTGCTTTCATAGTCTGAGATGAGCGTCCCTACTATATCCAGAAGTCCGATTAAAGGATGACTTTCGTCACCTCCTGTACGGTCAATGAGATAATCGGAAAATTCAATTAATTTGTCCAAATCTTCCTCCGTTTGAGGAGGAGCTAAGGCCATGGAAATAGCGGGCCAGACCTCTATTAATTTTTGGTATAACTGAACCATTTGTCCTCCTTCCATTTTCCTTTGTCATACTCTTTGTGAGTCAGGATATGCAAATAAATTCGTCTCTTTACTTCACTGCGACCGGTCTGGTAAAGTAAAAAACCATGTAATGAGAATAAAGATGGTCCCGTAAAAAGTCGTCACCCCGGCCCGTCCCCCGCAATGCTATGGAGGGTGGACGAACGCCGGGGTCCAGGTCATTCATAAGTTTTTGAAAAGACTGGATTCCGGCTTTCGCCGGAATGACGGGAAGGAGAACTTTTCGACTTTTTACGAGATTGTCAATAAAGGGATTGAAAATATCAGAAGGGAGAATTCATGGATTTAACGGGTCACAGGGCACTGATAACCGGGGCAGGGCAGGGGATAGGCAGGGCCTGTGCGGAGGTTTTTGCATCACGGGGCGCGGACCTGGTCCTGCTGGATAAGAATAGCGAGACGCTTGATGAGGTGGCCGGGAAGGTGGCAAAAGCCGGAATCTGGGTAATGGCCCGGCCCCTTGATTTGACGGATTTGGACGGGCTTGGATCGGATTTGGAAGAAATTCGCGGCGAGCGTGTAATAGATATTTTAGTGAATAATGCCGGGTTTGACCGGCCCGGGACAACTACAAAAATAGACAGGGAAGGGTTTGAGGCTGTTCTGGGTATACATTTGAGTGTTCCGCTTTTTCTCATACAGTCAACTCTTCCATCCATGAGGTCTGCCGGATGGGGCAGAATCATTAATGTCAGTTCTATTTACGGGCTTACTGGCGGCAAGGGAGAGGTGGCATATTCAACGGCAAAGGCCGGTCTCATAGGGTTGACCAAATCCGTTGCTAAGGAAGCCGGCAAAGAGGGTGTAACCGTTAATGCGGTTTTGCCGGGGTTGACCCGCACACCCACAATAGAAAATTTTATGGCGGACAGGTTTAAAGATGAGATTATAGCGGACACGCCGTTAGGCCGGATTGGTGAAGCCGAAGAGATCGCAAGGGTCATTGCGTTTTTGGCCTCAGACGAGGCCTCGTTTATAACGGGTGCGGCAGTGCCTGTTTCCGGCGGGTGGGGGATGTAGGAAGGAGTTTTGTGTCTAAAAACACAAATTCCAAGCACCAAATTACAAATAAATCTCAAATTCCAATATTCAATGACCAAAACCTTTAAGGACAATACATTGTTTGGATTTTCGAATTTTGGTCATTGAAATTTGTTTGATATTTGGGATTTGATATTTGGAATTTCAATAACTCAATGAAATTGCAACAGAGCACACCCCCTCTTGGGATAACCAAAGCTTGGTTCTCCCCCGCGTAACGGGATCTTCGATGGGCCAGGATTTTTACTTTGGACAAGAGTGAGTTCAGCTATTTTTTTGGAAGGATTAATCACGTTTGCGGAGATTCTATGAATTATAAAGACTGGGTGCATGGGGAATTGGAAGGGCTGAGTATGGCCCATGGTTTCAGGTATACCCCGCGCGAGGAGATAGAGGACCGGCTCGCCAGGCTCAGGGCCGGTATGGAAAAAAAAGGCATGGAGGCGTTCTTAGTGGTCCAGAAGATGGATTACTACTACCTTTCAGGAACAACCCAGGATGGCCTGCTGTTTGTTCCATTGGATGGAAAGCCGCTCTTGATGGTGAAAAGGGAAGTGGAGCGGGCAAGGGTGGAATCACCGCTGGATGACATCGTCAGTATGAAATCGATCAGGGATCTCCCTTCCATGATACGAGACCACTGGGGAAGGCTCCCCAAGACCTTAGGAATAGAGCTGGACGTCCTTCCCGTAAACGAGTACTTCAGATACCGGGCCCTTTTCCCGGGTATCAAGCTCATGGACGCCTCTCCCATCATACGGGATATCCGCAAGATAAAAACCCCTTTTGAGATCGATCTCATAAAAGCGGCCGGGGATATCGGAAGGAAGGTTTTACTTGAAGCTAAGGAATTTCTCAAAGAAGGGATGACCGAGATCGAGTTCGGGGGCCTTCTGGAGGCATCGGCAAAAAAGTACGGTCACGAGGGGCTTTTGAGGGTCAGATCACTCAACTACGAGGCATATACATGGCATGTGCTGAGCGGTCTGAGCGGGGGCATAGTGAGCCAGTCGGATTCACCCATGGGCGGATTGGGGCTCTCACCGGCCTTTCCGGTAGGCGCGAGTCTCAAGGTAATGGGGGCCCATGAGCCGATATTGGTGGATTTTGGGACATGCTATCACGGATACCAGGCCGACGAGACCCGCATGTTCTCCATCGGCGGGATGAAAGAAAAATTTATTAATGCCTTTAATGCGTGCCGGGAGATCCACGACGCTGTCTTAGCCGAGACAAGGCCGGGCGCGGACTGTGAGGCCATTTTCCTTATGACCCTTGATCTGGCCGGGAAGTTGGGCTATGGCGACAGTTACTTAGGGCCCCCGGGACTTCAGACCCGTTTCGTCGGCCATGGCATCGGCCTTGAGCTAAACGAATTCCCTTTCATAGCCCAGGGCCAGGCCTATCCCTTAGAGGAGGGAATGACGTTTGCGGTCGAGCCCAAGATAGTCTTTCCCGGCGAGGGATCGGTGGGGATTGAGAACACGGTGGTTGTCACGAAGGACGGGTGTGAGATACTGACGCCGGTTGAGCAGGATATATTTGAGGTTTAGGTAACTACTCAGGTTCAACGTTCAGAGGTTCAGGGTTCAAGGTTAGGGGTTAAAACCTTTGAACCGTTGAACCCTGAACCTCATAACCCAGACCGACCTGATGTCCAATTTTTGAGCAAAGTCCTAAAACTATGGGGATTGCAGTCACTGAATAAGTATTCTTTACGAGGTCTGTATGATCACAGAACAGGGTGTGGTTGAAGAGATAGTGCAACAAAAGGCCGTGGTTCGTATCCAGAAAGGCGCATCCTGTGCGGGTTGTGAGTCTCGTGGTTCGTGTATGGTCATGGCGGATAAGGCGGTGCTGGTTGAGGTGGCCAATGAGCTTGGGGCGAATGTGGGCGATATAGTTGAGGTGGGAATGCCGTCGGGCTCCCTGATGAAGCTTTCTTTGCTTGTCTATTTCTTCCCCGTCCTCGGGTTTGTGGCGGGCGCCTTTATAGCAGCGGCATGGGCCGAGTCTTTGCATATGGATTCGACAACGGCCTCCCTGCTCGGCGGCTTTGTTGCCATGGCAATTACCTTTTTTGTGCTGATATGGCTTAGCCGGGGCGCACTGGATAGGGGGGAATATCGTCC
>JAFDAP010000153.1 GCA_019313765.1 Deltaproteobacteria bacterium
TTTACTGTGAGCTTATGTCTTCCGGAAATCTCAGACGAACTACCTGTCCGGTCCGACCGAGATTCTGAATCTTTTTACCATTGAACTCAAAATCGATACCACCTGCATTACCGATTAGCACATCAAAACCCTCCTTTGCTTCCCATTGGGGAGCACTCCCGGCTCGAAAAACATATTCTTTGGGTTCCCGGGCATCCACGACCATCCTGATATACGTTCGTTCCCTGACGGTGGCTTTAAGAATGAGTAAGTCCGATCCAGCCACGGGTACGGTTACAGGCTCACGGGATGGCGTTTGTTCTATGGAAGCTTGCGAGGGATTTTCTCTTCCTTCTGATAAATCTTCGGAAGGTTCCATGTCAGAGGGTTGTGTCCCGGGTTCAGGAGTGGAATTCAGCCGTGCCGGGCTCGAATCCGGGGGACTGCTGACTGGGCCGGCGGCCGGTTGTTTTTTCTCATTGGAAAGAGCCTGTGCGTTTTTATAGGGCACGCCGAGCTTGTCCTTCAAGTTTTTGACCTTGTCACCCTCAGCTCTTTTTGTCTCCGGAACGGTGGTGATTTTCTCATGCGCCGGGTATTCTTTCCACAAATAGTAGGCAGATGCCATGATTAGCAGGAGAAAAATCAATATAACAAAAGGTGCCTTTTTACTCCTTGGAGGTTCCACAAGAGGCCTGGCAGGAGGTCCGTCGGCAGGGACGTACTTTTGATACAATGCAACAATTTTCTCTTGTTCCAATCCAAGGGTACGGGCATAAGAACGGATGAATCCCGTCACAAAAACGGAAGATGGAAGGACTTCCCAGTTTTCATTCTCCAGTGCCTCAAGGATATAGGGCCTGATCCTGGTGGTTTTGGAGATTCTGGTATGGCTGAGACCCATTTTTTCTCTTTGGTTTCTAAAAAGGTCACCGATGCCCGCACCTTTAAGAGAGACCTTTCCATCATTTCCCGCCTCCTCTTTCCAACTCTTTTGAGTTTCAGCCTCGGAAGTGGATGCCTCTTTTGCGGTGGACTTTATATGTTCTTTTTGACTCATTTATGAACATACCTTAAAAGATTATCTTCGTGTAAGCCTTGTCTCTTAGTTTTTTGATCCAGGCCGAATATCTTTTGTTGACCTCCTTCTGGTAAAAGATTTGATAGATTGCCTTCTTCACCTCTTCGATTGGCTTCAGCCTTTCTTCCTGGTTGTCAATCAACTTGACAATTTGTATCCCGGAAGGCCTGACGATGGGTTCGCTTATGTCGCCAGGGGACATCTCTTTGATAATTTCTCTGAGTTTGGGATCGAGCTGGGAGGGCTTGAAAAAGCCGACATCCCCCCCGTCTTCGGCCCCGGGCCCCTTGGAGAATTTTTTTGCCAATTCACCGAAATCTTCACCGCCCTTAAGTCTTGCAAGGATGTTTTCGGCCTGCCTGGAAAGGGAACCGGACCCACCCTGGTTTGACAGGCCTTCCTGCTTCAGCACTATAATGGCAAGATGTACTTTCCCTTTGACCACGAACTCATCCCTGTGTTTGTTATAATATTCCGTGATGTCTTCTTCCCTGATGATAATTTTTGACCTTACTTCAAAATTGATCAGTTCCATCCTTTCTAACTGAACTTTGACTTTTTCGCGGTAGGAATCATAGCCCATACCTTGCTTTTTGAGACCGGCTATCAGATCTTCCTGGGTCAACCCGTTATTCCTTTTTATTCTTTCAATCGCTGCATCAACTTGCTTTGGGGTCACTTTGATCCCCAACCGCCGGATCTTTTGGAGGGTTAGTTTGTCCTCAATCAGGCTATTTAGTGTTTTACGGCGAGCTTCAAGGTATTGTTTTTCGTCCCGAAGCCTCATTTCAGCAGGATCCATGCCGGCCAGTTCCTTCATGCGCCCGTTCAATTCATAGAGGGTGATAACCTCATCGTTTACAATGGCCACGACCCTGTTGCTTGTGTCTGCTACGGCCGGTGACGGGTACCAGAAAAAAGCCGGCGCTGTTAAAAAAAGGAGTGTGTAAAAAATTTTTAGTCCTCTCATTTAAATGTCTCCATTCCATTTAGTGTCCATCCAGAAATGGCCCTTTTTCACAATCTCTGCGTCAATCTGCGGGATTTCTTGTGCGGCGTACTACAGTACGCCTCCGCGTAATCCCTTGATTTCCTTGATCTTGTAAAAAATTGCTCATTTCTGAATTGGACACTTATTTTAGTGCCAATTTATTATTTATGGATGGGCACCAATTAACAGGTCTTGATTAATCTTGATTTCAAATTGACTCCTCAAATCGCTAAGCCATTTTTTACAAAATAGTTCTCGCCTTTGAATGAGAAGCCTTGATTCTATTTCCCGAATGACCGCTGGAAGATGTTTCCCGCCTTCAGGTCGAACCGAAAGGACTTCAAAGATATGAAATCCATAAGGAGTCTTGACAACGGGACTGGTTTTGCTCCGGGGCATTGAAAAGAGCACTTTTTCCATTGATTCTTCTAAGTGACCACGGGCCACCCAACCTACTTTGCCGCCATTTTCAGCCTCAGGGCTTATTGAATATTTCTTGGCCAGTTGATGCATGTCTTCCCCGTTATTAAGTCGGTTGAGGAGGGCATCAGCTTCTTCTCTGGACCTTGTGACGATTTGTCTGAATTCCAACATTTCAGGAGATTTGAACTCATCCTTATTATCTTCAAAGTAACGCTTTACATCCTGATAGTCGGGTGGCGTAATGTTCTCCGTGACCTCTTTTATGACCTTGTTGACGAGGAACTGCTCTCTTATTCTTTCCTCCCATTGCTCAAGGTCCACATACCCCCGGAGCAGGGCATTTTTAAATGAACCTTCCGTATACCCACTTTTGATCTCCTTAATTGCCCTTTCCACTTCCTTTTCTGAGACGGAAATACCCATTCTTCTTCCGTATTCAAGGATCAAATAATGGTCAATGACCAGTTCGAGTATCTGTTCTCTGATCCGGTTATGATCCGGTAAGTCCATGTCGGCACTTATGAATTCCATGTCCTTTCTTAATTGATCAGTGGTAATTTGTCTTGAGCCTACAACAATGACCACTTTGTCTTTCGCCTGGTCTGAAGGGCCGCAGCCAGAAATTAGAAAAGGTAAAAGGCAAAGACAAAAAGTAACGCTATAACTCGTAAGAAGAGAGCGGGTTTTGTTTGTCTTGCAATGAATCATTTTGCTTTTACGATTTCGATTTAGGCATTCAATCGCCAATAATCAAGCATCTCGGAATTTATACAACTTGCTGAAACCAAAGGGGTTTATTGAGGCTTGATGCTTTTGCCTCATACCTGGAATAATGGAATGCTGGAAAGTTGGAATGTTGGTTTTAATAAGGGATTTGTTCCTTTATTAGATTTTTAACATCCATGTCAAGGGCATTCTGGTAATAAAACATTGCGCCATTTTCCTAAAGCCCATTATTCCAGTATTCCAGTATTCCAACATTCCAATTGCGGAACGAAGCGGAGCTAAGTTATAGAGAAATAGCCGATACGGAATGCCGTTATTTGCGAAATTTTCGGGAAATATCCAAATATAATAGATTACCAGGAAAGATGGAAAATGCAAGCATATTCTTTGAATACAGGCAGTTGTCATTATGCCATTTTGCAGGTTAAGTAGTGCCCATCCATAAACTAAAAAGGAGCACTGGCCGGTGTCCAATTCAGAAATGAGCAATTTTTTGCAAGATCAAGGAAATCAAGGGGTTGGGCGGAGGCGTACATTTGGTACGCCGCACAACTAAGCCCGCCGATTGACGCTGAGATTGCGGAAAAGGGCCATTTCTGGATGGACACTAAGTAACGAAAGCCATCAACTGGCACGGCGGTTATCACACGAGATCAAGAGCCGCAACGGTCTTTTCTATTTCGTGGAGATCATGGGGCAGAGAATGGAAACCGGTATTGACCTTCAGCTTGTTCCCGGCTAAAAACTGAAACATCCCGGGTTTGCCGCTCACCAACCGGACCAGTGCTTCAGGATCTACAGGGTTGTCTTGAGAGAAGGTCAGGCTAAGGCTGTGACGTCCTGCATCCAGTCTGGTGATTCCAACCTTTTTCAGAAGGATTCGAATGGACATAACGCCTAATAGATTTCTTACCTCTTGCGGCGGGGGGCCGAAACGATCATGGATTTCCTCCTCTATGGCCTTAAGGTCCGTTTGTTCGCGCAGATTGGAAAGCCTTCGGTACAGATTCAGCCTGACGTCCGTATCGATCACATAATCTGGGGGCAGGAAAGCGGTTATGTCCACATTGATTTCCGGGTTAATATCCTCGTGCCATTCCTCCCCCTTGAGTTCGGCAGTGGTCTTTTCGATCAGTTTAAGGTAAAGTTCATAACCGATAGCTGAAATCTGCCCTGACTGTGCAAAACCGAGTATATTCCCGCCCCCCCTGATTTTAAGGTCATGCATGGCAAGGTGAAGACCTGCACCTAAATGGGAAAAGTCCATGAGGGCCTTCAGCCTCTTTTCCGCGTCCTTTGTCAATGCCGAACTATTTGAAAGCAGCAGGAATGCTCGGGCCTTTTCCTTGGACCTTCCCACCCTGCCCCTTAACTGATATATTTGGGCCAGGCCCAGGCGGTCCACCTCGTTTATGATGATGGTATTGGCCGACGGAATATCAAGACCTGCCTCTATAATGGTAGTGCAGACCAGTACGTCGATTTTTTTATCAATGAAACGCATCATGGTGGCTTCCAGTTCCTTTTCCTTCATCTGACCGTGGGCAACGGCAAAGCGGCCCTGGGGGACGAGTTGCCTCAACTGATCGGCCATGTACTCAATGGTCTGTACCCTGTTATGTACGAAAAATACCTGCCCGCCTCTCTCAAGTTCAAACTGCAAGGCACGCTTAATGAGGGATTCATCATAAGGCGACAGGTATGACTCGATGGCAAACCTGTCTTCGGGAGGTGTTTCAATAATGCTCATGTCCCGGACTCCCATCATGGACATATGAAGGGTCCTCGGAACCGGCGTGGCAGTTAAGGCCAGCACATCCACCAGAGCCCGGTATTTTTTTAATGCCTCTTTCTGCTTCACCCCAAACCGCTGTTCTTCGTCAATGATCAAAAGGCCCATGTTCATGAACTTGACATCCTTCTGGACCATCCTGTGTGTACCCACCAGCACATCAATTTTGCCGGACCTGAGTCTTGCCAGGACCTCGGCCTGTTCTTTTCTGGTCTTGAAACGGCTGAGGATTCCAAGACGGACATGATAAGATTCCATCCTTTTTTTGAAGGTATCGTAATGCTGTTCCGCCAGGATCGTTGTAGGGACCAGGACCGCGACCTGTTTTCCGTCGGATATGGCCTTGAATGCTGCCCGAACCGCGACCTCGGTCTTTCCGAAACCCACATCCCCACAT
>JAFDAP010000154.1 GCA_019313765.1 Deltaproteobacteria bacterium
TTTTGTCGATTATAGCTGCTTTGGTGAGGGTCATGGGATGGTGGCTCCTTTGTATTTAAGGTTTTCTTAGGCGGTTTTTCAATTGTGCAATAGATCTACGGACCCCGTCAAGCTCAAGCTCTTAAATGTTCTTTTGCCTTTTTGTCAGGAATTTTCTTATACCTCTCAAGCATTACTTCGGTCTCTCTTAGGATTTCATCCCTCAACGATTCAGGTTCAAGGACCTCGGCCTTTGATCCCCAGTTCATAATCCAGAACTTGATTTCCTCAGTGCCGGCCACCTCGGCATCAAAAATAATCGAACCATCGTCCTGTTGAACTATCTTTTGGCTCTTATGCCAGATCTTTTCCTTGATGTATCCGGCAACGTCAGAATCGAACCAGACCTTGACCTTCACCGGTTCTCCCTGGAATACTCCAAAGCTCGGCCCTATGAATTCTTCCAGGCTGAAATCCTCGGGGACCTCGAAGGTCTCTTTTGTCTGGTGGAGCATCTTGATCCGGTCTAAGGCGAATATCCTGACCTCGTTTCTCATATGGCAATGCCCGATCATATAAAAGGTCCCATTAAAGAACCAGATCCTGTACGGATCAACCTTGCGCTTAGTCTCTTTTTTCCGGCTCATGGTGTAATAGATGATCTCCACGGATTGTTTTGCAGCGGCTGCCTCGTTTACCCGGTTGATGATCTCTTTGAACTTGGCGTATTCCTTATAAGGCTTCAGGCCCACGTGAAGGATTTGCTCCACCTGTTCCATGTATTTGACGGATTCCGGCGGCAGGGTGGTTTTTACCTTTTTGAAGAGGGATTCCAGTGAGTCGTAAAAAACCGTGTCTTTGAAAATCTTAAGCATGTCCCGGCTGAAATAGAGTGCCATCAGTTCCGTGAGATTGAAGGGGATGGGGATCTGGTGCTTCATGGTATCAAGCAATGACCAGAGGTGCTTCCTCTCCACCATTTCATTATAAATAGGAAATCCTGCTACCTGGAGTGCCTCAAGGTCCCGGTAAACCGTCCTCGGGTGGCATTCAAGCTCACTTGCAAGCTCTGAAGCCGATTTCCCGGTCCTGGAGGAGACTAAGGTCCGAATGATCTTCCACTGCCTGCCTAACTGGTCGCCCCTGGCCATTATATTCCCCCTGAAAAATGATTCCTCTCGCCCACTCACTTCGCTCGTTCGAGTACTCAGAGTCACGGAGATACAAATTGGATCGCTTAAAGCTTTATGTGGAGCGCCTTTGGGCAGGAAAATAAACGAGTTTCTTTTCATCACCACAGGCACTTTACATTAGATCCCGGTGTTGTGACGGGATCTCCACCATGCGGAAGCTTTTAGGCGATTGTTCATCCTGGATATCCAGTGAATCCTGTCAAAAACTCTGTGACCCTGCGCTCTCTGCCTGTCCCGTAGCTCCGGAAGATGGTACCGGGGTGAGAGATATATTTAAAGATTTTGAACAGTTAAACCCAAATCAACAGATTTATCAATGAAATTTCAGTTTCCATTTCATGTCAGATCAAAATTAATGGTTTCGTAAAAGGTCGAATGTCGAATTTTTTAATGCTTATAACCAGTTGATATTACTGAAAGCCTTTCTTTATTTTTGCGTATTTTGTGCTTGTCGCGGCATAGCCTTTAGGCGACGCCGGGCCTTTTTGCGGCTATATCAAAATTTTTTTCTTTAGTGTGACCGTATCTGTCAAACACCCCTGATACAATCCTCTCAAAATAAAATTGAAAGGAAGTGATCTTCATGCAAGACATCATCAAAGACTATCTTGATCAGGCCAAAGTCGGCCGGAAACAATCCTACAAAAACCTGGCCATATTTCCCCTGCTTTCAACCTACGGCTTGAGTTTGGACTACCTTCTTTTGGATGAGGCTTTAACAGAAAATGTTATTGAAATCGCTGAAGTGGACAAAGATGGTTCTGTCCCGGATCTCAAGGTCATCAATAAATCCCCTCGAATGGTCCTCATCTTAGACGGGGAGGAACTGGTAGGGGCCAAACAGAACCGGATTGTGAATACCACGATCCTGATTCAGGGAAACAGTACCATTGTCATCCCTGTAAGCTGCGTGGAACAGGGCAGGTGGTCTTATGACAGCCCCCGGTTTTCAAGCAAAGAACGTGTCATGTCACCTCATCTTCGGGCCATGAAATCAGAACAGGTCCAGTATTCGCTCAGGTCCTCAGGGAAGCACAGGTCAAACCAGGGAGTTATTTGGGATGAAATATCTGATAAGGCGTCAAGGCATGCGGCGGAATCTCCAAGCATGTCCATGGCCCATATTTATGAGAAGGACACGACGTCGATAAATGAATATGTGAAACATTTCAAGCTTATAGACTCACAGGTAGGGGCAATTTTCATGATCAACGGCAAGGTCGTAGGTATGGATTCCGTAGGAAAACCCGGGACATTCTCAAAGGTTTTCAAAAAACTGGCCCAAAGTTATGCCCTGGATGCCATTGACTGGTTTGACCCGAAAAAGGAGCAAAAGGCTCTCAAGAGTGAGGTTACCAAATTTATAAAGGCTTCTCAGGCAGCCCAGGTGGAGAGCCACCCGCCGGTCGGGCAAGGAACCGACCTCCGCATGGAATCAAGAAAGATTACGGGCTTTGCACTGGCCCTTGATAATAGGGTTCTGCATTTATCTGTTTTTTCACGTTCAGATGGCCAAAACCGGGATACCAATACACCAAGAATGGAAAGGTATACACAGAGAAGGAGAAATAGGGTATGATTTACTAAGCAGAGTATATCTCACACCCGTTCCCCTTCGGCCCGGCTCAGGGTCACTTGAGGCTCAGAGTACGCTGAGAAAAGCGGTGATGATCATGTCTGCTTGCCTATAAACCCGTATAGCGGGAATACCAATGAGTTCTCCGTGTCGAAGGAGGCCCTTAAAAAACGATGAGTGGGAAAGTTGTGAGAATCTATCGCGGAGTTGTATTGATTGCCGAAGACGATCCCCTTTTGCGCGAGATTTTGGAGGCGATACTTAAAAAGAGGTTCAAAGGTATCTCTGTGATACATGCCGGGGACGGTGATGAGGCGCTCGACATCATCTACAATGAACCTCCATCCCTCCTTATCTTAAACATGGTGATGCCCCGGAAACGCGGTGACGAGGTCTTGCGGAACCTGTCAAAGAGCGAGATGCGATTGCCGATACTGGTCATATCCGGGTACTTCAAATCGAAAGGGCAAGTTGCAGCAGCAGCGCAGGTCTCAGAGGAATTTTTCGAGTTCATGAACAAACCGTTCCCTACAGGGGAATTCCTGAGCAAGGTTGAGGCTCTGCTGTTAAGAAGATGTGGCGGGAAACCCTATTAAAGGAGGCAAAATGAAGATTATTGACCTGGCCATTGAAATTGCGGCAAAAGCCCACGGAAACCAGGTGCGTAAAGGCACTGATATTCCCTATGTTACCCATCCGTTTGCAGTGGGAATTATCCTTTTGAAGGCGTGCTGTGTCGATGAAGTGGTTATTGCCGGCATTCTTCATGATACCGTGGAGGATACCTCCATAACGCTCGATTACATTCGCCAAACATTTGGTGAGAAGGTCGCTTCAATTGTGGAAGGATGTTCTGAACCGGACAAGTCATTGACATGGGAGGATCGAAAGAAACATACCATCGAATATTTGAAATCGGCACCTCTGGAAGTCAGGCTTGTCGCCTGTGCAGACAAGCTCCATAATATCAGAACCATCGCTACGGAGTATGCGAAGATCGGGGACCAGGTCTGGAAACGTTTTAAGAAAGGAAAGGCAGACCAGGAGGGTTATTATCGAAGTCTGGTCGAAAGTCTCTGTAACAGATCTGATAACCAGGCCTATGAATCGCTTTTCCAAAAACTGAAGGACGAGGTCGAAGGCTTTTTTGGGAGAATTATTTGACCCGCCTCCCTTTGACCACCAACGCTCAAAAAGCATTGTGTTTTTCTTGACTAAGCAACTGATTTTAGTTAATTTTCTCTAAGGTTTCAGAATAATTGGTTTTGACCTTAATTGGAGGACTCCATGAAGTGATCGCCCAAAGACCCCGTTCCTCATATCGAGACCTGGGTTTTTTCACTTTGAAGGAATTATCTGAAGATTGTCTGAAGGTGGCTTAGAGCTGGCATGAAAGAGCATCGGGAATTTGTCAACCTAGTCAACAACGTCCCGTAGCTCACATGGGCTGAGGATTAAATAAAAACATGCATTACAAAGCTGATATAACAGCCGGGTCCTTAAAGGTAGCTGAAAGTAGAATTGTAGCAGGATTACTTTTAAGGAAGGTTAATGCAGATGGGTGGGAAAAGGCTATCATTGAAGACAATGTGCTTCAAACCAGATCCGAGGCCACAGCTATTCGCATTGGCAGATTAATTCGTAAGCGTTTAGAACTGATGAGCCCTGACCTTTGGCGGCTTGTACGGGATGGCACAGGCACCGTCGCCACTCATTCAGTTCTCGCTGCCGCCGTAAAGCATAGCCCGCTCTTGGGCGACTTTCTCGATCTTGTTGTCAGGGAACAGTACCGTCTTTTTAGCACGGCCTTGTCGAATAAGCTTTGGGACGAATACTTAGATGACTGCCGAGGACGTGATCCGGATATGCCCATCTGGAATGAATCAACAAGGAAACGCCTCCGGTCATCCATCTTCCAAATCCTGGCCCAGGCCGGCTATATCGAAAACACCAAGTCCAAACGGCTCCAAACGGTCCATATTGCCTCGCAGGTGCTTCAATACCTGGAGCGGCATAACGAACACTACGTCCTCCGTTGTATTAAGGTTTCACCATGACCGATTCACTGACGCAGCGCCTAAATGAGATCCTCCCAAAGGTCACTTCTACCGAGTTTCTCAGCGGCAAAGGCCTTGGGAACGAGATAGCCTTTTATATTTTTGACTATCCGCCCGAAGCGGAACTCCGCGTCCGTGAACATATTCAGTTCCTCATGGCCCATATCCCCAAGAACAGGCCGGGACTACGGGTGAAACATATCAACTTGTTCGATCTCGTTGTGGATCATCTCGGGGAGCGCAATCTGTTGGAGAAATCCTTCCAGATGCAAAGGGATAAGGGCGGCAAGGCACTCGGAAAGGCCCTCCGTGGGCCTCTAAAGTCAGAAAAACTGGTGCAGATATTTGTGGAAGTCGTCCAGCCGGAGGAGCAGGACCTCGTACTTGTTTCCGGTGTTGGGAGTGTCTGGCCACTGGTCAGATCGCACAACCTGCTCAATAACCTGCAAACGGTCATGGGGCAGACGCCGCTTGTGATGTTTTACCCGGGCCGATATGATGGCCAGGCCCTTCGGTTGTTCGGCAAAATCAAAAGCAACAACTACTACAGAGCCTTCAAACTGGTTCCGT
>JAFDAP010000155.1 GCA_019313765.1 Deltaproteobacteria bacterium
ATCAAGGGATTACGCGGAGGCGTGCTGTTCGGTACGCCGCACAAGGAATCCCGCAGATTGACGCAAAGATTGTGAAAAAGGGCCATTTCTGGATGGACACTAATATGCCTTTCTATACCCCAACTTAATCATACTCATGCTGTTGCTCAGCTCAGCGCGACCGTAAATTGAGAACTCATGTATCTTGGCTTTGGCCATGTCAAGAGATTCGCCGGTATCAGCCGGTCCATCGTAAACTGCCGTGTATTTAGTATTTGAATCCAATGACGTTTGAAATTCACCGGAAGTGTTCCAGTTGTCTTCGTCATAGTCCAAATTTATCCACCCGGCAAAGGTATCGCCCATGGTGGCAGATTCCAGAACCTTCGCGCATTGCATTGCCGCGGCCTCTGCTTTGTAAAAGGTCATTTTATGCACCTTTTCGTTTCCGGCGATCTGGGTTTCGATCTCTGTAGTCGTTGTTGCGGCTATACCCAAAAGAGTGAGTACCACCAGAATAATCAAAGCTACAACTAACACCGAACCGTCTTCATTCTTTAACCCGGGGTTTTGCTTCATCATGTTCACCTTTTTTAAAACAAAAGAAATTTTTAGCAGGCACAAAGTCATACATCAACTTTGACACACGTAAGTTCGATTGGCGGCCTTGTCACTCCTTTTTCCGTCCGCACAACCCTTACTGTTATACGCTTCGCTCCCGCTATAGGGCTGTCAACGGCCACATTGTAAGTAATTGCATAAAGGCCAGTGTCCACCGGATGGGTTCCCTGGGCAGGATCTGCCTGATCGTCTCCGTCTTGCAGAAGCGCATCACCATAAGGGAGGGCCAACAGGTATTCGAGCCTGTCCTGGGCAAGGGTCGTGGCCTGTGATGTACGATAGGCAAAGAAGTTTCCCTGGATGGCTGCCGTCTGCATTTTAGCGACGGCCAGAAGACCAACGGTCAAAATGGAGATAGCGACAATCACTTCTATAAGGGTAAAGCCCCTCTCTCTGGTTTTTTGCCCCGTACTTTGATCAACTCCCATGATCCCTTCCTCCTAAAGCCCCATATTTCTACATTTAATATTGGTAGTAAAGCTCCGGCTGCGAACATTATCCTCTGTCGCAGCCACAAGGGTTATCTCAACTGAACGTACGGCAGATGCGTTTGTCGTGACATTGTTGTTTGCATTCAGGTAAGTAAAATTCAGGGAAGTAATGTTTTCTGCTACTGGTTGGTTATTAGCCGTTGAAGAACTTTTTCTTCCTAACTTTTGTACTCCGTCAGTAGCAGTATAGAGCGAATAGGTTATTTCTTCATTGGAATCCTTAGTATCCCCGTCAGGAAGACTTCCTGCAGTATTCCCTCTTATATCTAATGTAAACTTGAAAGAAGATGAACTGCTTATGTCCCAATCTGCAAAATCGATGGCCTGACCGGATGGGTCACAGCCTGCCATTCTGATCTCTCTTCCCATGAAGAACATGGCCGCCCGGATGTTCTGCTGCATGACAGCGAGCTGTTCCTGGGCCATGTACGATTTCTGCTGTGAGTAGTAAACCGAATAGATGCCGGCCATGACAATGCCTGATATGGCCATGGCCACCAGAAGCTCTATAAGGGTGAACCCATTTTTGTTATCCTGCTTAGATATCATTGTCTTTCACCTTTTGGATGGTTAGTTTGGAATTCTTATATTCCCTGCCGGGGACACAATGACGCTTGTTGTTTTATTCCTTGTATTTATTAGAAAAACGGTTCCAGCTCCGAAAGCTCCTGAGTTACTTTCAGTCAGCCCGTTGGGCCTAAAGGCAATGGCTGGCTTTCCGTCATCGTTATTGGCGAAATTAACACCATTGTCTTGAGAGGTGTCAAAGTTGACACTCTCATAACGTGACCAGAGGACATCGGTAATCACCTCTTCTCCGGCATCATATTCCAGGTCCTTATCTGCATCTATAAACACCCTGTAATCATAGGCCGAACCAGCAGTTGGCTCAAAGATCACCGTACAGTTAGTATTGTTTTTGATTGCGGTAATCTTGGCCTTTTGGAAATTTGAATAAAGATCTCTGGCCGCGTTTCTCAGTCTGTAATTCGGCAGCCACGTGCTAAAGGACGGAATGGCAATAGCGGTCATTATGCCAATAATGGCAATCACAACTATAACCTCCATTATGGTAAAGCCCGATTCCCTATTATCTTCCACAAGGGAGATTCTCATAACACGCTCCTTTATACAATCCCGACAAAATCGGGATTCTATATAGCGTCCCGCTTTGCGGGACTTAAAAAAAGAAATTCTATGCCAGACGTTTATTCTACCATGATTGAAATTAGTTTCTGAACGAAAACCCCAGTATTTGTCATTTCGACCGAAGGGAGAAATCTTAGATCTCAATATTAACAATACAATAAGATTTCTCGCGGAGTTTATCCCGCATTGCGGGGCTCGAAATGACAGTTTTTCTTAGTTTTCGGTCGGGCACTATATAGTGCTTGACCGAAAAGTACCAAGGTCCCTTTAAGTCCTCCTTATTGTAAAGGGGGACTTAGGGAGATTTCAATAGGTTGTGCAAATCCCCCCCAACCCCCCTTTACGAAAGGGGGGAGATTCTAGGGGGTTTCGTTCAGACAATAGATAGGTGGCAGCATGAAAAGATACATATTGCATACAGCAAAACCCATGCCATCAAAACCTCTCGTCAAACAAAAGAACCTTATATCAAAGGGTTATAAGTATATTTATAGTTTCTGGTTAAATAATGTTGGCAACATGATCCTTAAAAGCTGTAAAGTTACTTGACAACTGTATGATTAATTTACAGTTCCCGGCAGGGCTGAAGCCCTGCGCTACATTGGAAGATGCCCGCGCCGGTTCGGGCCCTTAAGTTAATGACATTGATGTTAGAATATTAACGGGCATGTCACGCTATGGCACGGAAGCAAAAGTGGATGGGAGGGGAAACAGGACTTTGTACGAGTCCATCATATTTGGGTAGCGGAAAAACCGATGCAGTGATAATGGTAGTTTATAATGACAATACGCAAAGGACACACAATTGAGCTAACCATTGATAAAATGGCATTCGGCGGTCGGGGTATGGGCCGGGTGGACGGCCTTGTGGTATTTGTTCGAGGGGCCGTTCCGGGCGACAGGATAAGTGCCAGGATTTACAAGAAGAAAAAGGACTATGCAGAAGCGGGCATCGCGGAACTGCTCACTCCCTCACCGGACCGGATAAATGCCCCGTGCCCTTACAGCGGGCACTGCGGGGGCTGCCAGATGCAGCACGTGCGCTATGAAAAGCAGCTCGAATACAAGAAAGGACATATCACGGAATCCTTAGAACATATAGGTGGGCTAAAAGATATATTGGTCCATGATGTGATCCCTTCTGACAACATATTCGCCTACCGTAACAAGATGGAGTTTTCCTTTTCCGACCGGCGCTGGTTTCTCCCCCATGAATTAGAAAAGCGTAAGACAGAAGGTAATTTTGCCTTAGGCCTCCATGTGCCCGGAACCTATCACAAGGTTCTTGATATGGAGGCATGTCTCCTTCAGCAGGAAAATGGCAACCTAATCCTGCGGGAAGTGAAAAAACTGGTAAAAGACAGCAAAATACCGGTCTACGGCCTCAGAAGTCATGAGGGGTTCTGGCGATTTTTGATGATCCGCTATTCTTTCGGCTATGATGAATGGATGGTTAATCTAATTACTTCCGAGGAGCGGCCTGAAATTGTACATCCCTTAGCCCAAACCCTGTGCCGCAGAATCGACCGCATCACGACCGTAGTGAACAACATCAACCGGAGAAAGGCTTCCATTGCCGTTGGGGAAAGCGAGACGGTCCTTACGGGGGAAGGTCACATCAGGGATAAAATAGGTCCGTTCACGTTCCAGGTATCGGCCAATTCATTTTTCCAGACCAATTCACCTGGCGCTGCAAAGCTGTATAACAAGGTTTTGGAATACGCCGAGCTCAAAGGACATGAAGATGTTCTTGACCTGTACAGCGGAACCGGCACCATTCCCATCTTTTTGGCGCACAAGGCCGGCCATGTAACCGGCATAGAAATCAGCAATGACGCGGTCTTAGATGCCAAAAGAAACTTAAGGGAAAATGAAATACATAACTGCCGGTTCATATGCGGAGATATGCGTGACAAGCTCTCCGCCATCACCAAAAGGCCGGATGTCCTTATCATCGATCCCCCGCGGGCGGGAATGCATAAGGATGTATTACCCCGGGTCCTGGCATTATCCCCTGAAAGAATTATATACGTCTCATGTAATCCCACGACCTTAGCAAGGGACATCGGCCAAATGATACAGGATTATGAACTGCTTGAAATTCAACCGGTTGACATGTTTCCCCACACCTATCATATTGAGGCCGTTGCCAAATTGCAGCGCATGAAGAAAGGAAAGCGAGACACCGGAAAAAGCGGAGTTTAAGCCGATAAAGAGGCAGGATAAAATAATGAAGGCAGATCAAAGGAGCTTGACCAGGGTGGCAACTATAACGGCCTGGGCAACTAACATGCCTGCTACCCATTTAATAGTTTCGGCTTTTGAACTCTCGATCTTCAGGACAACGTTTTTTTCAAGCTCTTTGAGGTCCTGTTTTGTGGCAAGGCGATCTTCAATAATTTGCGATAACGTCTCGGCCTGGACCTCGGCCTGGACCTCGGTAAAGCCGGCAGCCTTTAATTTCTTTGCATAGGACAGGGTATCAAATGTTGAGGTGAGCGGCATTTTTATTTCTCCTTGTTTCAGGATACAGAAATGATCGGGTCCTGTCAATATAATAAGCCCGAGTGCCAGGAAAGTATCAAAGTGGAACTTTTGGCGAAGAAAAAAGATTGACAAAAGTTATTTTGAGAATATAATTATCTTTTTTTAAATTAGCCAAGCTGCAAAAAGGGGGTGATTATTTATGGCCGGAAGTTTTGAGTATTGTTTGCCTGCTAAAAGGCCTTCCGGTCCTATGGACTTTGAATGCCCCTATAAACTATATGAGAGCTTCCGACCCTTCAAAAGACTCAACGAGGTGAAAACACATGCCCGACCGATAGCCCGCTGATCAGCACACGCTTCAGGGGACATCCCTGCTTTTGAAGGCGCGGAAAAGCATCTCTTTTTGGTAACAGAGGTGCTTTTTTATTTTAACCCGGAAAATCCGGTCCTCTCCCGCTTGACGGGATCTTCGACGGGCCGGTCAAAGATCCCGTATAGCGGGGGTCAGAGCCAGCGAGCTCTGCCTTGATGATTTCAGGGGACTCTATGTTATACGGCATACGGTTGCGGTTGCGACGCTCGTATCGGTATTCGTAATGCGGTTTTCGGTAAAAAACCCGCAACCGACCGACGAAACGAAAGACGAAACGAGCCGCGCAACCGAATAACAAAAACCGTCTAACCCTTAGGGGGTGAAACTAAAGCCAAGTCCTCTGGGCCTGGATGCTTTACTTAAGATAACCCTGAACGGTGAACGCTGAACCTGTAAACGCATAAATGGAGTAATTATATTATGAAAGTAATTGTCCAGAACAACCACATAGAAAAGGCCATTAAGGACCTTAAAAGAAAGTTAACCAAGGAAGGCTTCTTTTCCGAGATCAAGGAAAGACGCTTTTATGATAAGCCGAGCGTCCAGAAAAAGAAAAAACGGGCCAAGGCAGCAAAAAGACGGCGCAAGAGAATTAGAAGGTTCTGATGCCCATTTCAGTGTATGGGAGTTCTTTTGTTGGAATTTCAATAGGTTATGTAGTGGGGTACTGGAGTGATGGATTATTGGAAATTCCAAATATCAAATCCCAAATATCAAAAAAATTCCAATGACAAAAATTCGAAATCCCAAACAATGTCTTAGGCTGATTGGAATTTGGGGTTTTTAAAGACTGGCGCCTGTGCCCGCTGGGAGCAGGGTGAATGCGACTATTTGAATGCTTTTTCCCTTGACAAAAAGGGGGGATAACAGGTAAATACGCGGAGATTGTTGCCCCCTTTTCAATCAACCTTGAACTCTCATAAATAAGAGGCTTAACAATATGGAAAAGCCAGTAAATTCCCCTGGAAAGCCTTCGAAGGAAGGGTGGCTGTCTTCCCTTGACGCCCTCATCCCGTGGTTAGACCTGTCGAGTGTGGTGCCGGGTGCATTCTTCTTCCTCGCAGGCTTCATCGGTTCCCTTATTTTGGGATGGATCATCTTTCCCATGGTCCTCTATTCCTCGCAGCCACAACCCATCAATTTCAATCATGCACTTCATCTCGACCCGGAAAAAGTAGACGGTATAGAAGGGGACACGGAAACCGAAAAGTGCCTCTTTTGCCACCAGTTTCGCGATGACGGCACCTTTGCGGGCATCCCGAAACTGGAAAATTGCATGGAATGCCACGATGATCCGGAATCTCCTTTAGGGGACACACCCGAAGAGAAGGAATTCATGACAAAATACGTTGCCGAAGAAAAGGAAATACCCTGGCTTTCCTATTACAGGCAACCGGACTGTGTCTATTTTTCCCATATCGCCCATGTGCAGATGGGTCAGCAGGAATGCAGGGTATGCCACGGAGACCACGGCAAGAGCGAAATCCTGCCCGAATATCGGGCCAACCGCATAACCGGCTACAGCATCAATATATGGGGAGAAAACATCTCAGGGTGGAAATCGAACACATGGGACCGCATGAAGATGGATGACTGTGCCGAATGTCATACAGAGAAGGGTCACGAAGAGAATAACGCCTGTTTTGTCTGCCATAAATAATAAAATTGCTTCGCAATTTTATAAGGGGAAAACAATATGGAAATAACCAGAAGAAATTTCATCCAGTTTCTCGTAGGCGGGGTGGCGGGCCTCCATATAACCCCGATTCCCTGGAAGCTCACGGACGACAGTGCCATATGGACCCAGAACTGGCCCTGGGTTCCGGTCCCGCCTGTAGGGGCGTTTACCCATGAAAAATCCGTTTGCAATCTGTGCCCGGGCGCTTGCGGCATTGAGGTCCGAAAGGTGGATGAGCGGGCCGTAAAGATTGAAGGCCGTACCGACTACCCTGTAAATCCCGGCGGCATTTGTCCCCTTGGTATGGGTGGCCTCCAGTTACTCTACAACGAAAGCCTCCGTTTTACCGGCCCCATGAAGCGCGTCGGACCCAGGGGCTCCGGAGAATTCAAGGATATTTCCTGGGATGAGGCCCTTAAAGAGGTTTCAGGCCGCCTCTCCGCCCTGCGCAAAAACGGTAGGCCCGAGGCCATTGCGGCAGTGGACGGAAATCCCGTGAGGTCGACCATGTCCCTCATGATCGAACGGTTGCTCAGTGCCGTGGGAAGCCCCAATTACGTAAGGATCCCTTGTGCGGAAGATACCTACCAGACCGCAAATGCCCTGATGCAGGGCACTCAGGGCCCGATGGCCTATGACCTTGAAAACGCCGATTACATCCTGAGCTTTGGAAGTGGTCTCATCGAGGGTTGGGGAGCGCCCGGCCGGGTGTTAAATGCCTGGGGCCTTTGGCACGGAAATCCGGCTGAGAAAACAACCAAAATAGTACAGATCGAATCAAGGGCCTCCAACACGGCCTCCAAGGCAGACCAGTGGGTGGCGGCAAGGCCGGGGACCGAGGCGGCGCTGGCCTTAGGTCTCGCGCACGTGATTATCAAAGAGCGTTTGCACGATTCTGACTTTGTAAACAACTGTTCCTTCGGTTTTCATGACTGGAGCTCGGCGGACGGCAAGGACCATATGGGTTTCAAGGCCATGGTCCTTAATAATTATTCGCCCGGCAAGGTGGCTAAAATCACGGGTCTTAAGGCTAAAGATATTGTTGCGCTCGCAAGAGACTTTGCTAAGGCAAAGGCTCCAATTGCCGTTTGCGGAAAAGGAAAGGGCGCCTTAAACGGCAGCCTGCTGGAATTCATGGCCGTGCTCAGCCTGAATGCCTTGGTCGGCAACATAAATAATCCCGGAGGCATACTGGTCCATGACCCGCTCCCCTTAAGCCCGCTACCGGACATCGAGATGGACGGCATTGCCAAAAAAGGTATTGAAAAGGGTCGG
>JAFDAP010000156.1 GCA_019313765.1 Deltaproteobacteria bacterium
TCACGGTCCATGGG
Organism: Deltaproteobacteria bacterium; assembly: GCA_019313765.1. Lineage (GTDB taxonomy): Bacteria > Desulfobacterota > DSM-4660 > Desulfatiglandales > Desulfatiglandaceae > JAIOSR01. Next base: position 15 of record JAFDAP010000156.1, read on the forward strand.
GATAGCCACAGCGCTGGCCGCTTCAATAACGCGCTCGATATCTTTCCTGGTTACTTCCTTTTCCTTGAGAGGTATCACGCCGTGGCTGTTAAACCCCTTGACATGCCCCCCGGCAATACCGGCATAGACCGCACTGATCTCACATCCGGCCATGGTCTCGGCCTCTTCCAACGCCTCTTTTATGGAATCCACGGTATATTCGATGTTAATGACCACCCCTTTTCTAAGGCCCTCCGAGGGATGACTCCCCATGCCGATAATTTCAACGCCATCCGGGCGCGCCTCCCCTACCACGGCACAGACTTTTGTCGTTCCAATATCAAGTCCTACAATTATTTCTTCAGACATTATGTTACCCCATCTATGGGTTACGGGTTGCGCGTTGCCGGTTACGGGTTAAAAGCTTCATGAATCGAAAAAGTCTTTCGTAAAAGTGAGTTGTGTGAACTTATTGTTGTCAGCCTTTTTTAAAAGAGACCAGTGCCCCATCCAGGTGATTCAGATCAATACTTGTCACCTGATGAATCCGGCCCGTGCGGCGCAAATGTTCCGCCACCTTTTTTAGTCCCTCCATTTTGCTTTGGAGATCGTACGACATTAATTTGATCTCTGCGGTCATATGGTTGAAGTAAATCGACATACGTCCATCCCTGTTAACATGAATTTCCGAAAGCTCGTTCAATGACCAGAGGCCATTTTCCGGCTCTAAGGTTTTCAGGATGAGGGCTGCCCTCTCCAATTGTTCCTTCAGGGCCTTCGGGTCCTTTCCGGAAACACCCGTGATAACCGGAAAGTCTATATTCTCCCATTCGTTCACTTCTTTAATTACCTCTCCCCAGCGGTTCATGTAACAGACTTTTTCCATCAGCACGAGGGCCGAAGGAAACTCCTTTTCAGCCCGTACGATCAAGGTGTGTGGAAACCGCCTAATCAATTTGACCGATCTTATCCATGGGTGGGTCTCCATTTTCTGTCTCAACTCATTCAAGTTGAGTTCCAGCAGGCTCAAATCAGGGCTCAGACCGCAGATTTGTATGAGTTCATGCCTGATCTTCCTGTCAACACCTTCCATATCCACCTGCTTAAGCTTGATATAGGGAGATGAGAGCAGGTAACTGTAAAGGAACACGAAAGACAGGCTGATCACCGCTATACCGGCAACCACAAAAAGGACCTTCAAAAGGCCTGAACCGACTGAAGGTATAACGCGAAAGACTGCGAAAAAGTCCCTCCTTTTCTGTTTCTTTACAGACTGCTTATTTAGAACGGATTGCCTTTTCATTGTTTGAACGGCCCACCACCCTGATTTCCGGTTCCAATTCGATGCCTGTTTCTCTTTTTACGGTTTCCCGTGCCATACGGAGGAGGGCTAAGATATCTTTGGCCTTGGCCCCGCCCGTATTTACAATATAGTTGGCATGTTTTTCCGAGATCATGGCCCCTCCGATTCTCTCACCTTTCAGACCCGACTGTTCGATCAACCGGCCGGCATAATCATTCGGCGGATTTTTGAACACTGAACCCGCACTCGGGTATTCCAGGGGCTGGGTCTCCTTTCGTTTTTTCAGGTAGTTCGTAATGCGCGCAGCAACTAACCCTTCGGTCTCCCGGGACGAGCTTAAACGGGCCCGAATGATCAGGTTCCCTTTTTCGATTTTAAGTGTCCTGTATGAGAACCTTAATTGAGAACCGGCTCTTACAACCAAGGCGCCTTGTGCCGTGATCTCATGGATTTCTTCTACGCTTGGCCCGATCTCCTTTCCAAAGGCCCCTGTATTCATGGCAATGGCCCCGCCAACCGTGCCCGGTATCCCGGCTAAAAACTCCAGGCCCCCCAATCGTGATGCTCGACAATAGTTCAAAAGATCGGCAATGGAGACCCCAGCACCAGTGAAAATGCTCGAATCGCCTGGTTGTTCATTCTGAGCAGGAAGACACTCTTTTTCCTCCTCGATAACCGCTAAGGACCCGCGAAGCAGGATGGCCACACCCTCAAGGCCGCCGTCCCTTACCAGGAGATTGCTGCCCCTGCCTACCACAAGATAATCGATTTGCTCTTCATTCAAATATGCAATCACCTGCTGAAGCAATTCCGTACTTCGGGCCTCATAAAGGGCCTCCACCGGTCCGCCGGTTCCGAAAGTCGTGTATTGGGCCATGGGACAATCGAACCGGACATCCTTTCCGGCTAAGTTGATCAGTTCTTTCTCTTGTCTTTTGTCCATAATACCGGGTAGGGCACAGCCCTCAACTCTTTACTCTTTACTCTTTACTCTTTTCTCTCTGCTCTTTCCTCTCTGCTCTTTCCTGTTTCCTCTTTCCTCTCAGTTCACTTAATAACCGATCCCCTTGTTTATAGATGCTGCCCGCACCAAGGGTCATGACCAGGTCTCCGGGTCTTACAACCGCTAAAAGGGAGGAAAGAACATCCTCTTCCCGTGGGCAGGATATCACGTCCCTGTGGCCGTGTTCTTTGATGCTCCGGGCCAGCAATTCAGCGCTCACGCCGTCAATGGCATCCTCGCCTGCGGGAAAAATAGAGGACACGATTAGGATGTCCGAATCGTTAAAGCTGATTACAAAACGATCAAACAAGGCCTGGGTCCTTGTGTACCTGTGCGGCTGGAACGCCACCACCAATCGCCTTTCGGGCCAGCACTCCTTGACCGTCTTGAGCGTTGCAATGATCTCAGTGGGATGATGCCCGTAATCGTCAAGCACAAGGATATCGTTTTGTTCTCCCTTTACCTGGAACCGCCTCGCAAGCCCGCCCAGACTCTTGAGGCCCTGTTTGATCACCTCTATATCCAGATCCAGTTCAAGTCCGACCGCCACGGCCGCTAAGGCGTTCAACACGTTGTGTTCGCCGGGCATTCCCACTGCGATTCTGCCCAATGAACGATCATGGTGAATAACCTCAAAGCTGACCCCCAGACCTTCTTTCTCCGGATCCTTGCCTCTCAAATCCGCCTGGGAGGTCATGCCGTAGGTCAAATGCCGTTTCTTCAGACGGGGAATGATCCTCTGGATTTCCTCATTATCCAGACAGAGTATGGACGTTCCATAGAATGGGACCTTATTGATAAAACTGATGAAGGTCTCACGAATGGCCTCAATGTTCCCGTAGTGTTCCATATGCTCACGGTCGATATTCGTCACCACGGCCATGGAAGGAGATAATGCGAGAAAAGACCCGTCACTTTCATCTGCTTCAGCGACTAAGATATCTCCCTGGCCCAATTTGGCGTTTGACCCACCCCAGATATCGAGTCTTCCCCCGATGACAACTGTGGGATCAAGGTGCCCGGCCGTCAGGATGGAAGCGACCATGGACGTAGTAGTAGTTTTTCCATGGGCGCCCGCAATGGCCACGCCGTATTTGAGCCGCATCAGTTCAGCTAACATTTCCGCCCTTGGTATGGCAGGAATGTACTGATTTTTTGCCCCCACAATTTCAGGATTGTCGGGTCCCACGGCAGAGGAATAGACCACCACATCAGCCCCTTCCACATTCTCTTTTTTATGCCCTTTATAAATGTGACCTCCCAAACGACCAAGGTTCTTTGTCACTGCCGTATTTCTCAGATCCGAACCACTCACCTTGTAACCCAGGTTGATCAGAAGTTCGGCGATACCGCTCATGCCGATGCCCCCGATGCCAACGAAATGGATATGTTTTGCCTTGCCGAATTGCTTCATGTCTTTATCATTTCCAATAGTTGATCCACGATTACTTTTGCGGCATCAGGCCTGCCTATCTTTTGTGCGTTTTCACCCATCTCTTTCAGGGCCTGCCGATCATCCATATATTTCGTAAGGACACGGGCCATGCCTTCTCCAGTTAAATCCTTTTGCCGGATCATCTCCGCCCCCCCCGCCCTTACCAGGCTGAGCGCATTGATCTCCTGGTGGTTATTCGCTGCGTGCGGATAAGGAATCAAAACAGAAGGCTTTCCCAGTGCGGCCAATTCAAAGACGGTAGTAGCACCCGCCCGACTTACCACCAAATCGGCACGGTTATAGGCAGCAGCCATATCTTCTATAAAGGGAACGACTTCCCCCTTGAGATTATTACTCTTATAGTCTTCCAAAACCTGTTCATAATCTATTTTACCGGTCTGGTGTATCACCTCGGGATGTTTTCCCTTCTTGTTCAAATATATCAAGGTTTCTGCAAAGGCCCTGTTTACGGCCCGTGCTCCCTGAGAGCCGCCAACCACAAGGATTGTGAATCTGTTCCGGTCCTCAGCCTCTTTGCCGCCATCCCGAAAAAGCTCATTGCGGACCGGATTGCCCGTAAAAACGAGAGAACGGGTCTTGAAGCCCTCCCTGCTTTCCTCAAAGGAAATAAAGACACGGCCCACGATCCTGGAAAGCAAGCCGTTCGTAAGGCCCGGGTATGAGTTCTGTTCATGGATAGCCGTCGGGAGCCCCAGGAACCTTGCCGCAAGACAGACCGGACCCGCGGAATACCCGCCCATGCCAAGGACCAGGGCAGGGGAGAAGTCCTTTATGAGTGCAGCGGACTGAAAAACACTTTTAGGCAACTTGACCAGCACTCTGAGTCCCTTTCTCCATCCACGGCCTTTCATGCCTTCCACATCTATAGAGGCCACGCCGTATCCGTAACGGGAAAGTATCTCCGATTCGATCCGCTTGCGGCCCACCACAAAGAGAATTCCGGAGTTTTCAAACCTTGTTTCGACTTCCCGGGCAACGGCAATACCCGGAAAAAGATGGCCGCCCGTGCCGCCGCCCGCTATTATGATTCTGAATTCCCGCGTTCCACCTTCCGCCTTTTGTCTTCCTCCTTGCATCACGTCCTCGAAGAGATATTCAGCAGGATACCAATGGCCAGGAGGTTGAGGACCAGAGATGATCCGCCGTAGCTTATAAGTGGGAGCGTCAGTCCCTTTGTCGGAAGCAGGCCCATGACCACACCTATATTGACAAGGACCTGAAGGCCGATAAAACAAGTCAAACCAAGGGCCAAATAGCTGCTGTAGAGATCCGGGGCATTAAGGGATATCTTTATCCCCCGCATGATAAGCACACCGAACAGGACAATGATAAGGCTCACACCCAGGAAACCCAGCTCTTCACCTGCTATGGATAAAACAAAATCTGTATGGGCCTCCGGCAGATAAAACAGCTTCTGTTTGCTGTTGCCAAGGCCCGTTCCGAAAATGCCACCAGACCCAAAGGCTAAGAAGGAATGTATGATCTGAAAACCGATGCCTTTTGGGTCATCCCAGGGGTTGATAAAGGCCGACCATCTTTTGAGCCTGTAATCGGCATGCAATATAAGCCACAGGACGA
>JAFDAP010000157.1 GCA_019313765.1 Deltaproteobacteria bacterium
ATAGAATGACGGCGAGACATCCAATAACTGATTGAAATGTTTTGGTCATTGGAATTTGTAATTTTGATATTGTTTGTAATTTGAGTATTGTGATTTGTGATTTTAGTGCCGTATCCGGGAAAGCCAATCGCTTCTATCTGAATCAGTTAGAGTTGACTTTGACGTTTCCCTGCACGGGCAGGGTATTGATTTGACAGAAGAATATTTTTATATTATGATTGAATTATATAACATGAGTTAATTTATAATAGCTCAATAAGTAGCGGCGTTAGTCCATAATGGCGGGGCATGCGGATCTCTTTTCAAAGAGGCGAATTTTTATCTCTACAACGTATCTGCCACGCTCCAAATACATTAACCAGTCGGCTTCCGACAGGCGGGACAGCCAAACATAATAGGAGCTATCATTTAGGGGGCTGTCCAGGGCCGAATTGTAAAGAGGGCCGCCGTGATTCGAGCCACAGCAAGGTTATGCGGCTCTTTGAAAAGAGATCCGCATGCCTCGACTAAGGCCGGTCGTTATCAAAGAGATGTCTACATAAATTCGAGTTCTCCCAAATATTGCGCAGACACGAGCTGAAATGCTACAAAGGGTCGGAACGACGAGTTCAAAGATTCGGACTTCATGGAATACATACAGAAAATAGTTGCCGGAAAGACGAATATTTCTGCCGCTAAAAAAGTCCTCGATGAGAGTCTGAATGAGGACAATCGCTATTGTCATAAAAGTCGTAAACTGCTGAAGAGCATGGGCCTTAAAGAAGATGAGGCCCTCATGTTGTTAGCCCACCACAAATCGAGTGTCAAGTATGGCTATGATCTCTCCGCAGACGCCCTCTCCCATCTATTGGAACTTGCCGGAACAAGAGACAAAGAAGCCCCGCTCAAAAGGCTGATCGAATCTCCATTTTTCCTTGTGAAGAGCTGCTGGTTATACGAACACGCCCCTTATTTTTATTTTTTCGGCGAGTGGAATTCAGAAGACCTTGACTCACTGATAATAGATTTTGCCAGTCAGTACGAGACCCGTTTTCTGAAGAACAGGGTTGCTATTGACACATGGGAAAAAACAGAAAATCCAAGGCGCGTTATAGCTACTACGTTCTGGGAAAGAAAGATCATTGATCCCATCTTGTTAGTCAAGAAAATAATGGATGATAACCTTGAAGGGGTTGAAATCTGTTTCGATTTTCATCCATTCAATTACAGCAAGCTGCTTCCGGAAGAACTGACAAGAGAAAAGCGGGAACAGATAAAAGAGGCATGCATGAGAAGTGGGACAAAAATTGATATCCACTCACCCATTGTGGGCCCTTATACTCCCTCGCCCGACCCATCCAAGGGAACGCAACGATTTTTTGATCCCGCACGATGCATTGAAGTCCAGCATGATGTCATTGAATTGGCAAAGGATATTGGAGCGGGATCCGTGGTTTTCCACTTGATTGACAGTTCTAACCTGAAAAAAATTGCCGGTCTCATTGAAAAGGCGGGCGGAAGCGACGTAAGGATAACCATTGAGAACTACTGCCAGACTAAAGAGCGCCAGAATTCGGATATGTTTATCGCATGTATGGATGAATTATTCCATTCCCTTCCTAAGGAAGTAAGAGAAAAAAATTTCGGGTTAACCATGGATGTGGGGCACCTGAACATTGAGGGGCAGGACCCCTTAGTAGGTGCGGAAAGAATCGGAAGCTGGTGTCTGGAAAAGGGTGTATGTCTTCGCATGCACGCCACCGACAATTACGGAAACCTCCTTTTCAGCCCACCCGCTTTCAGCGCTGACGTGCACAGTAACGTCTCAGGCCGAGGGGTAAACAATGCACTGATTATAAAGCTTTTACGCAGCATGGGGATCCGATTCGATACCGTTGCGGAACAGATTAAACCCCTTACACTGGAAGACGTTGCCACCATACATGACGCACAGACTTATCCCCTTGATAAGACCTATAGGTCTTTTGTGAAAGAGGGGGAGGAGAAGCTGTCTGCAGCGGAATCAGGTGCGCTTATAGGGCCTGAGATTGTTAAAGAAAAGGCCTATCTGTTTTTGGCGGGAATGGAAGATATCTCTTTGCTTCGAGAATATCTTGTATACAGAAAAATCCAGGAGAAAAAGAACTTATCCGTTGATGAGGCAAAAAGGATATCCCGGGAATTTATAAAGATGCCTCGGAAACAGAAGTCGGACCTGACCACATACATTGACGATCTATTGCTGCCGATTCAGAGTGAAACCGGCGCCATACAGAAGAGTGTACTGGATTTGGTCTGCCAGAATATAGCCGGGGCCGTATTCGGGACCATCAGCAATGAACACCTGACCCGGATTTTCGATCGAGACAGGGTCTACCAAAAAGAGGATACAATCTGCGAGCAAAACAGCCTTGGACACGAGATGTATTACTTGAAGGAAGGCGAAGTGGCTGTCTATGTTGACGGGTCTCGTGTGGCTTTATTGGGACCGGGAGAAATATTCGGCGAGATGAGCCTGTTTTACAATATTAATAAATCGGCTACCGTCAAGGCGTCCGGTGAAAAAACAAGGGTTGGGGTGTTAACGCGCAAAGGACTGGAAAACCTGTTCAAAAGCGGCCAGCCATATGCCCAAGATCTGATCTACAGGCTCTATAATATCCTGCCCGAGAGGCTAAGAAATCTTAATGACAAATATAAGACCGCAATTCGCACGCTTCATCTTATTTTCGACGGGGATGAGAAGAGGATCCCAAGCCTTGACCACATAACCATGGATATCAAACGTGAAGAAGCGGACCTCTTCCCCACGTTGTCTCAAGACGAGATAACGAGTATTTATCAGGAGATAAAGGTCTTTGATAAGGGCCAGTCTGTTTTTTCAGAAGGAAATCAGGGGGACGGGGCCTTTTTTATTATTGAGGGAAAGGTTAAGGTAATTACCTACTCCCATGATTTCAAGGAGATCCTCTTAGGCGAATTGGGCGAGGGTGAGATCTTTGGTGAAATGGCCCTCATAGATGCCAAGGAGCGATCCGCGTCCGTCGTGACACTTGCCCCGTGCAAGATGGCCTTTATTGCCAAAAAGCCGTTTAATGAATTCATTGAAGCCAGGTCTGGCCTGGCTTTCCGTTTCATGGGTTTTATCTGCTTATCGCTTTTCAGGCACATTCTTCGGTTAGACAGGCTATATTCTGATATCAAAAAAAAGATTAAGGCTTTTTGAAGAAAAAAGATAAAGGCATTTCGGGCATATGAGGAAGCTGAGGGGTTAACCGTTTTCTCGAATACTCATGGAAAGGCGCTGGATCAACGTCATGGCAAAGGTTTTCAGGAAGAGCAGCTGCATGGATTTTGAAGCCCTGTCTAACAACGTGGCACTGATCTTCATCAAGTTACAATCAGTCTCAGCCAATACCGTTGCTGCACGTGCCTGACCGCTAAGATATGACATCTCTCCAAAACATTCGCCCCTGCCGATTCGGGCGATAAGCTTATCCTTTTTCCGGACCACGGCCTTTCCGCTGAGGATAATAAAAAAAGCATCGTCAATCTCCCCTTCGGCCACCACTATCTTGCCTTTGCGAACTTTGATAAGATTGCTTGCCTTCAGGATCTCTCTGACCTGATTTTTGTTGAAATGCTCAAAAAAGGGCGCACTGTGTACGTAATCAATCACATCCTCAACTTTTGAGCTTTTGATGGTCCCTTTCAGGCCCCTTAAGGCAACTCTCAGATCGTAGGCAAAATCCCCGCAGGTCTGATACCGCTCATTGGGATCTTTGGCAAGGGCCTTCTTCGTAATCTTTTCTAATATTGCAGGGATCTGCGGACGGACTTCCCGCATGGGAATCGGGTCCTCTCTGGCGATTTTATACATTATGGAAAAATGATTTTCGCCTGAAAAGGCCAGTTCACCGGTCAGGAGCGCATACAATAGACACCCTAAGGAAAAGATATCACTTTTGTCATCAACCGGCTGGTCTCTCACCTGTTCAGGGGACATGTAACTGGGGGACCCCACAATACCATGGGAAGCGGTCTGATCCGATTTGATCTTCGCGATGCCGAAATCGGTTATTTTAACGTATCCGGCCTTATTGATCATAATATTTGAAGGCTTGATGTCCCTGTGGATTACTCCTTTTTTATGGGCATAATCAAGGGCCTTACAGGCCACAAAGATGATCTGGACAACATTACTGATGGGTAGCAGGTACTCCTTATTGCAGAATTTATTGAGCGTGGGACCGTCAATATATTCCATTGTCATGTAACAAAAATCCTTGATTATGCCCACATCGTAAATCGATACAATGTTGGGATGCATGAGCTTTCCCACTGACTGGGATTCGTTAAAAAACTGCTTCCGATATTTGTCGGCCTTCTCTCCTACAACATCGGCGGAAGGTCTGGAAATCTTGACGCCCACATGTCTATTAATATAGGGATCTTTGGCTAAGTAAACCACGCCCATACTGCCCTGGCCCACTTTTTTTATGATTTGATACCTGTCAATAGTATCAACATCCGAGATGTCATCGAGAAACTTGTTGTCGACCGGGCCGGCCTTTTTGCCTCCACCCAAAAACTTGAGCTTCAACCAACCGGTTACTCCATGCTTCTTTGGTTCGGTTTTTTCTGCATTTTGCTGATCTGCCAAGTTTGATAACCTCGCAAAAAGTCGCCACGCGCCTTTTTTAGTTTACTCCTCAGTCCTCACCAGATAATACGTGGATGAGTAGTAGCACAAAAAAGGTTTAAAAGTATATAATTAAACCATTGCCCTTACACCTGCAAAATTTTGGTAGTAAGACTCAAAAATGCGTTTTCCACACCCTCGCCCGTTTTCGCGCTGGTTTCGACCACGGACCAACCACTCTTCGACAGCTCGTCAAGGTCCTGCCTGTTAATCTCCCACTCATCCTTGAGATCCGTTTTGTTCAAGACAAGGACGAACGGCACCTCGCCAATTTCCTCATCCACTCTTTTATGAAGCGCAAGGGCCGCATCCAAGGTGTCCTTGCGTGTCCCATCCACTACCAAAAAGTAGCCTGATGCGTCGGCCAAATAAGATGTCTGAATCCTACGGAATTCATCCTGTCCATATATATCCCAAAGCATAAGATATACTTCCTGGCCTCCTATTTCCACGGTCTTTTTGTCGATCATTACACCTATAGTGGTCTGGTATTTTCTCGGGAACTTACTGCTCACAAAACGTTGAACCAGGCTGGTCTTCCCCACTGCAAAGGAACCTAACATACATACTTTTTTCCTGATCATGGACGCACACCCTTTGATTTGAATTGGAAAAGATGTAACTGGTA
>JAFDAP010000158.1 GCA_019313765.1 Deltaproteobacteria bacterium
CGTGAAAGGGCCGGTAATATTCCTTAATCCTCCTCTCCGTCTCCTGCTTATCCGGAATGCAACCCTCTCGATAAATAACGCGACCATGGTAGTCCTTTAAGGCGATAACTCCTTTTGCATCCCGTTGATCGGGGCCCCTGTTGAGATCCACAAGAAGCCTGCTCCATCGCGCACTCACAACGGCCTTAGCAGGGATAGACCCGAAGATCTCTTTTGTGCCCATATCCGTAGATTCTTCTATTTGCTTATCAGAGAGCGCGAGGGTCGGCCTGATCTCTTCTGGAACCCGGTTGGAGCAGTGGGGAAGGGAGATGATAAAAGGAAGGCGCAAGTCGGTATTATCAATTAAGATGTCTTGGCTTTTTGTCATTTTTTCTTTCACTTTCCGATTTCCGAAATACCTTTTTGTATCCCTGCACAGGGCATCGAAAATCCCAAATTCCAAGCACCAAATTACAAATAAATCTCAAATTCCAATATTCAATGACCAAAACCTTGCAGGACAAAACATTGCTTGGATTTTCGAATTTCGGTCATTGGAATTTGTTTGTTATTTGGGATTTGTTATTTATGATTTCCATTACTCCGGTGCCGGGTGGACTGATACCCATTTTCTTATAGGCCCAGTCAACAGCGCGGTGCGCATGGGGTTCAAGAACACCATCATCATCCACCACAGGATAGGAAAACAGGAGCCTGCATACCCGGTAAAGAAGGTCTGAAGAGGCAAATGCTTCTCCACAGTTTACGGGAGGGCCGTCTGTGATAATAAACTGACACTTATTTTTGATCTCCCGGTAATCAAAGGCCCCTTTCACAAAACATATTTTTCCTTTGTCCGGATCATACTCATAAAGGCCCGCGCTGGGTAAATCAATTGTATTCGTATTCCTCAGTGAAAGGATAAACAGTAGGACATGACTTCCCACAACGGACCCTGCGTAAATTGCGTTCAATTCTTCCACATCAACCCGGTACGGCACGTCTAAGAACTCGAGTATATGAAAGACCTCCATAGGGATTACTTTATCCTTTAAGTGAAGCAGTGAAAGCATGGGAAAGGCCCCGGTGAAACGGGGGTTGATTTCGAGAGGATAGACCTGCTCATGCCATTTATCGATCAAAAAATCAATCCCCAATATGCCCTTGTATCCCAATGAATCGAGATATTCCCCGATTATCAGGGCCTGTTTTCGTGCCTTTTGGGTGACAGAAAGGGGCCAGGGGATATCATCCCATACATGCCCGCAAAACACGCCGTCCTCGGTAAGGCTCCTGCAGTAGGGAAGATCAATAAGCTGTTTTTGAAGCCCCGTGAGCAGGAGGCCGTGCTTAGTCAGGCAAAGGGCCATGCTTACCGGAATGCCTTCCACAAACCTGTGCATGGAAACGGACTTCAATACGGCCCCGCGCCATGCATTTTCTTTCAAACGCTCCCTAAGCATTACGTATTCCGAAGGAGAATTGATGAAAAAGGTGCCCTTGCCACCTCCCTGAACAACCTCCGGTAATTGTGCAACGAACCTCGACCCCAAGGCCCTTTCCCAATGCTCATAGTCCCGGGTATGGATAACTTCCACGGGATGGATGTCGCCCGGTATCAAAGGTAGTTTAAGCTCGTGGGCCAGTCGTTTGAAAAAAGACCTTTGGCCCACCTTTACGCGAAGAGATGAAGGATTGCTTAACAGGTGCCATCCTTCTTTCCTGGCTAAGTCTTCAAGTTCAGGATAATTTTGGTACAGCAAAAGGTGTTTTGGATCGGGGAGGCCCTTTAAAAAATGTCTTGTTAGGGGATGGGCCAGGAGCAGGGCCGAGTTAAAAGACTTTTCAGGGAAGGACTTTCCCTTTTCATGTTCAAGGCAGAATATTGCTGCCTTCTTTCTCAACAGGGACAGATCGCGTGTCGCTCTCAGGCTTACAATATTGTAAGGGTTTATAAAATAGGATGGTATGATTCTGGAAAAGGCCGTCATTCCTACGCCTGCGAAGGTTCCCTTTAAGGAATCAAAGAGTCCTTTAGCATCGTCTAAGTTGCGTAAAAACATGCATCGCCTTCAGGTATGGTTTCATCGCCCGGTATTGTATAATAGCATGCAACCAGATGGGAATCGCTGATCTCCTTCAACCGGGGCATCCCTGTGCTGCATTTGGCTCGATGGGCCACCTTGCACCTGGGATAGAAGGGACACCCCGCGCCTTCAGGGGCTTCGCTGTCAGCCCGGAGAAGGGTCCCGTAATGTTTGATATCCCCGCAATCACCAAATTTGGGGAGGGCATCAATAAGAGCCTGGGTATAGGGGTGTTTGGGATTCCGGATTACTGCCTCGGCCGGGCCCATCTCCATCATATGACCCCTGTATATTACGGCGATGCGATCACATAGGTACCGGGCTGCAGCCAGGCTGTGGGTGATAAAGAGGATGGTCAGGTCCAGTTTTTCGCGCATCTCCAAAAGTATATTGAAGATCTGGGCTGAAATGGAGGCATCGAGCATGGAAGTGGGTTCGTCGGCCACCACAAAACGGGGGTTTAGGACCATGGCCCGGGCAATGGCAACCCTCTGTCTCTGCCCACCGCTTAGCTGGTGAGGATAGCGATGGAGATAGTCATCGGGAGGTGACAGGCCGACCGATTTCATGGCCTGACGGACCAGGTCCTGCCTTGCTTTACCATTGCCTATTTTGTGAACAGTCAATGGCTCGGAAACCGTGTTTAAAACCGAAATCTGCGGGTTCAGTGATTGGTAAGGATCCTGAAAAATCATCTGGACCCTTCGGCGAAAATCCCTTAAAGCCTTTCCCTTCAAGCTGGTAAGGTCAACATCCTCCAGGTATATTTTTCCTTCGGCAGGCTCCTCCAGCCTCACAATAAGGCGCCCCGCGGTTGTCTTGCCGCTTCCGCTCTCTCCGACCAATCCGAAGATCTCTCTCTTGAATATCTTAAAGGATATCCGATTAAGGGCGATGACATCGCTCCCGGAATCGCCGAAAAGGGACCTCTTTGTCCTGTAAACCTTGCTCAGGTTTTCCAGTTCAAGGATCGGTTTTTTCTTATCATTCATAGCGGATTCAAATTCCATCATTACCCGAAGCTGTGACAGAGTGACCTGTGCCGGGGTCCCACCTCTTCCCACGCGGGAGGTTCTGTTTTACAGGATGTCTTAGCGCCGGGACAACGATCACAGAACCGGCATCCGGCAGGCGGATTAATGAGGTTCGGAGTTTCACCCGGTATGGGGGTCAACTGGCTCTTCTTTCCTGTGAGTGTAGGATAAGATGAAATAAGCGCCCTGGTATACGGGTGACACGGGGACCGAAAGACCTCTTCCCTGGAACCATACTCAACCAACTGTCCTGCATACATGATACCTATATCATGGCAAACGTCGGCCACGATCGAGATATCGTGGGAGATAAAAATCATGCTGATATTAAACTCCCGCTGCAGTTCTCTGATTTCCTTCAAGATCTGGTCCTGGACAATTACATCAAGGGCCGTGGTCGGCTCATCGGCAATGATCAGCTTAGGGCGGCAGGCTAAGGCCATAGCGATAATAGCCCTCTGTTTCATTCCCCCGCTGTACTGGTGCGGGTAATCCCTCATGCGATTTCCAGGGATCCCCACAAGCTGGAAAAGCCCTTGCACCTGTTTCATTGCATTAGTCTTGCCAAGGTCAGGGTTGTGGGCCAGAATAGCCTCAGCGACCTGATCATCCACCCGGTGGACCGGATTCAGGGCATTCATTGCCGCCTGAAAAATCATGGCAATCTTTCGCCACCTGATGCTTCTCATTTTCGAATCCGATAAATTGAGCAGGTCTTCATCTTCAAAGAGGATTCGGCCCGTTGTAACCAGGCCGTTGGGGGGAAGGAGACCCATGAGGGCCATGCCGATTGTCGTCTTGCCACAGCCGGACTCGCCCACAAAACCGAAAGATTTTCCCTCCTCCAGACAGAAAGAGACTCCTTCCACGGCCTGAAGGTAGCCTTTTCTGGTTCTATAACCGATACTGAGATTTTTAACTTCCAACAAGGCCATTTTAGCCTGCCCCCTCCTCCTTTCTCAGTCTCGGATCAAGCACCTCATCCATGGCACGGCCCAGCATGTAAAAAGAGAGCGTGATCAGAGAGATGCAGATGCCGGGTGGTAGAAGCCAGTATGGCGCATTAAACATATGTCCTGTTTTCCACACCCACTGCAGCATCATCCCCCAGCTCACAGTGCCGGGATCTCCGAACCCTAAAAAAGCCAGGGCTGCTTCGATGATGATTGCAGAGGTCACTCGAAAGGTCATGTATAGAAATGAGAGCGGCAATACGTTGGGCATGATATGCCTGAAAATAATCCTGAGATGGGAGGCCCCTGCTACCTTAGCGGCCTCGATAAAAGGTCTCTGTTTCAGGGACAGGGTCTGGGCCCTGATCACCCTTGACACGCCCGGCCAGCGAAACAGGGAGATAATAAGGACAATGGTCCAGATATTCAACTGGCCGAAAAGGGAGGACAGGATGAGAATCACTAAGAGAGTGGGCATGACCATGATCATGTCTGCCAATCGCATGAGCAGGGTATCCGTTATTCTGCCGGAATACCCGGCAATCATGCCAATTGCAGTGCCCAAAAAAATACTCATGACCGCCGCTGAAACCCCCACCATAAATGCGACCCTGGCGCCTGCGAGGAGCTGGCTAAACAGATCCCGGCCCATAAAATCGGTCCCTAACCAGTGCCGCGTGCTCGGGCCGGTTGAACAGGAGATTTCCGGGTCCACACCTGTCATGGGGTGATACATGGGATCAATCCGGGGCGGGACAAAACTGAAAAGGGCCATCAACGCAAAAATGATGAGGAGGGTCATGCCTATCTTCCCGAGGATATTATCTTTGAAAATAGACCATCCTTCCAGGGAAGGGCCTATCCAGGGAAAGCGTTCTGAAAATTTTTTGTCGGTTTTTGCGGTATGCACCATTAACGCATTTCCTTTAATATCTGATCCTCGGATCAAGATAGGCGTAGAGCACGTCCACTACCAGGTTTGAAAGAAGCACAACAACGGCAATCAGCAAAAATGATGCCTGGGCTAATGGATAATCGTTATGGCTCACCGCAAACACCAGCTCTCTTCCTATCCCCGGCCAAGTGAAGACGGTTTCCGTGAGGGCGCCCCCGTTTATTGAAAATGCTAAGCTGAGGCCCACGCTGGTCACCACGGGAAGGGCGGCGTTGGGCGCGGCATGATGGTCACGGATCACCTTTTCTTCAAGGCCTTTGGCCCTTGCCGTAATAATATAGTCTTCCTTAAG
>JAFDAP010000159.1 GCA_019313765.1 Deltaproteobacteria bacterium
TCTTTGTAACCAATACTGTGCTATTGTGTGCTCCAAAAAGAATGGAAGGTGCATAATATGAAAAAGATAATAATATGTTATATGGTGCTTTTATTGTTGATCCCCTTTGCCGCCCATGCCGGTGAACTTACCGGCAGGCAAATTATTGAACTGCAAAAGGAGCGGCATGCGGTCAAAAGCGACACTGCCGACATTGTGATGTTGCTTGTGGACAGAAAGGGGAACAAAAAGCAGCGTCTTATCCAGCGCTACGGCAAGGAATTTGAAAATGGACTCAGGCGCACCCTAATTGCTTTCAAAGAGCCGAAAGATATTGCAGGGACCGCACTTCTGACGTGGGAGCTTGAAGGCGGCAAGAACAAACAGTGGTTGTACCTGCCGGCACAGAAAAAGATGCAGCGCATCGCGGGCCAGAGCGGGAAGGGCGCCTTTATGGGGACCGATTTTACATATGAAGACTTACAGCCTGATGCCATTAAAAACTATAATTATAACCTTTTGGACGCTGAAAAGGTGGACAAAGCGGATTGTTACGTCATAGAGATCACACCGGCTACAAAGGAAAAGCAAAAGGAAAGCGCCTATTCCAGGCGCGTGATCTGGGTCAGGAAAGACATCGTTTTCACGGTGAAAATCGAATTTTACGACAGGCGGGGCAGGTTGTTCAAAACCCAGACCAACCATGACCTGGTAAATCTCGAAGAGACAGTCTGGATGGCAAAAAAGTCCCTTATGTCCAATCACAAGAAAAGGCATAAAACACTGATGGGCGTGAAAGACCGGAAGATCAATGTTTTCATTGACGACACGGTGTTTACCGAACGGTTTATCCTGTCCGGCAAACATATCAGGTAGCCGGGACCCTGAAAGGATCTGTTAATGCGGAAGTTAATGCGCTTCAGCTATAATCATCCCTGGACTGTCCTTATTTTTCTCGCTGTTATTCTAACCCTGGCCGCCCTCCGGATTCCACACCTCAGAACTGACCCCTCGGCCGAGGGTATGATGGTTGAGAACGACCCTGCCAGACATTTCTATGAAGACACCGTAAAGACCTTCGGCACTGACAGGGTCAGTGTCATTTTTGTGCGGGACGACAAATTATTCACGCCCGAAAAGCTCAAGCTTCTCGAAAGTCTTGTCTTTGAGCTGGAAAACATTCCGGCCGTGATCAGGGTTGAGAGCCTGTTTTCGGTCACGGACTTTAAGAACGAGGAAGGTTTTTTAAACAGCGCTCCCCTCATCGACTGGATCCCTGAGACCGAAGAAGAGGCCCAACAGGTCAAACGGAACGCCTTGCGAAATCCCGTTGTGGCCGGACGTCTGGTTTCCAAAAACGGCACGGCCACGGCCATCAGAATCTCCATTGAACCCGATGTTTCGAATCCTGATTTTTACCGGGAGCTTACGGATCGAATAGAGGGCATTATCAGGCCCTTTGATATGGAATTTCAGAGGATTTTTCAGCAAGGCAACGCCTATCTGCGTACTACCATATCCGACATGATGGTCCAGGACCAGCGCCGGCTGGTGCCGCTGTCCATGATCGTGCTGCTTCTGGCCCTGATCTTGAGCACAAGGTCCATAAGTGGTGCGGCCCTGCCGCTAATAACATCCGGGACAAGCATCATCTTAACGGTGGGGTTTATGAGCATTGCAGAAATTCCATTGAACATCCTCACCATCATTGTCCCATCCCTCATCATTGTTATCGGCTCTACCGAGGATATCCACCTGCTTTCCGAATACTCCGAAGGCATTCGCCTGAAAAACGGTAAGGCCCTGGCCGTGGAATTCATGATTTCAAAAATGGGCACTGTGGTCATGGTCACTGCCTTGACCACATTTCTCGGGTTCCTGTCCATTTGCGTGAACAAGATTACTATCCTGAGACAGTTCGGCATGGCCGCGTCCTTCGGTCTTTTTGTTAACCCCCTTGTCACCGGTCTTCTTGTGCCGGTCTATTTCCGGTTTTTCGGGACACGTGGAAGCGAGTCAAAGGCTAAGAAGGCGTACCGGCAAGGGCGGTCGCTCTTCGACAGCCTGGCCAGGACCTTTACCAGGCTGGTCAGTACCCGCAAAAGGGCCGTCCTTTTTGTTTTTTTCGGACTTACCGCGGCCATCGGCGCATTCAGCTTCCGGGTCCAGTTGAACAACGATATCTTAGGGGTTTTCAGGAAAGACTCCCTGGTTGTCAGGCAGATAAATGAAATGAGCCGGGAACTGGCCGGGGCACAGATCTTTTTTATCCGGATAAGCAGCGGGCATGAAGGCATTTTTAAAGACCCCGAAAATCTGGCCCAGATTGACGCAATCCAGGATTTTATCCGGAAGCAGGGACTGTTTGACAAAAGCGTATCCCTTGTGGATTTATTGCAACTCATTAACCGTGAAATGCACGGGGGCGATCCTGCCGAAGCGGTCCTTCCTGTAACTGTTCAAGAGGTCTCCCAATACCTGCTCTTTTTGCACGACAATGATTTAGAGCGCTATGCGTCTCCTGACTTCAGCGAAGTCAACATTCTGGTCAGTCATAACCTCAATTCTTCCTACGAGCAAAAGAAAGCGATCGAGGGGCTCGGGTCTTTTATTGAAAAAAACCTGAACCCCCATTTTAAATATGCGTTTACCGGCGAAAGCATCCTCACGCTCAGGGCCGCCGACTCCATTGCCACGGGACAGGCCAAATCGATTACGCTCCTGCTGATCATCATCTTCATTGTCATGTCTGTCATGTTTTTAAACGCAAAGGCCGGGCTCCTGTCCCTTGTGCCCAATATCCTTCCCATTATTGTCTATTTCGGCGTCATGGGTATTTTTTCCATTCCCCTGAACATCGGCACGGCCATGGTTGCGGCTATTGCCATTGGCATTGTGGTGGATGACACCATCCATTTTATGACCCGCTATAATTCGGAAATGCACAGGCTCAAGGACCAGGACCAGGCCATGCGGGTCTGTCTTGAGAGGGAAATCCGGCCGGTTTTTGCCACGTCAATAGCACTGGCCCTCGGGTTCGCGGTGCTGACCTTCTCCAATTTTGTCTCCATTATCCATTTCGGTGTTCTTTCCGCCTTGGTTATGGTCGTGGCCCTTTTGGGCGACATGCTGGTAACGCCGATTCTCCTTTCCTCCACGAGACTCCTGACCCTGTGGGACATGCTCAGCCTGCACTTGAGAAAGGAGGTTATCGAACAATCGGAGTTTTTCAGGGACATGAGGCCATGGCAGATAAAGAAGATAGTCCTGCTTGGACGGATCAGGGATGCAAAGGCCGGAGAGCATATCTTTCGCGAGTGGGATGAAGGAGACAGCATGTCTCTTATTTTAGAGGGGCGGGCCCATGCATACAGCGTCCAGGAAAAGACCGGCAAGGAGGTCTCGTATGCCCAGTTCAGTCCCGGAGATGTTTTTGGGGAAATATGCATGTTAGACACGTGTCCCCGGTCGGCCAATGTAAGGGCGACCACGGACATCAAATATGTGGAAATCACCAGGGATGACTTCCAGCGGCTCCACATGCTCTATCCCCATATTGCCAGCAAGGCATTCCGCAATCTGGCCCGGATCCTTGGCCACAGGTTAGTCATAAGTGACTGGATGTATCTGGAAAAAATAAAGGAGTGATATGCGAAAAATAACTTTGTCCTGTTTGTTTTGTCTGGTGTTGTCCTTGTTCGCATTTTCTGTTTTTGCGGCTGAACCGGATCTTTTGGACGAGCTCGATTCTGTGATGGAATCGGGAAAGAAAGAAGGCGCCAAAAGGGAGGCTTTAAAACCGGCTGACGAAAAGGATCTACCAGGCCAGATCGGCAGGCATTTTAATGCCGAACTCCGTTTGCGTGGACATCATTTTTTTGAAACAGCACCTGATCTTTTAATTGATACTGACACGCACGCCAACGTGGGAGAGGCCCGTTTAAATTGCTCCACCTGGATGGGAAAGGATTTCTGGTCGTTGCACGTGGCGGGCTGGCTTGAGGCCGGAACCCAGGACAACACTTATAAGGGCGTTAGCCCCGTTGGAAGGGACACGGACCGCCACAGGCGATATGCGGAACTCAATGAGATCTACTTTATCCTGTCCTCAGAGAATGTTGACCTGACCTCAGGGAAAAAGATCTTTAAAAACGGGATTTCCACCATCTATTCCCCGGCCAACCGCTACCGATCTCTGGACCTGAACGATCCCCTGGACTTCAAGGATTTCGGATTATGGCAGGCCACTTTGGACTATTACGCAGGCGACACCACATACACGGCAGCCGTATTGCCGGTGTTCCAACCCCTGAAAGTTCCTGATATCCGCTCGCCCTGGATGGCCGGGAGTTTTGCCTGGGACGTGCCTGATTTTGACCTTAAATTTGGCAAGGCACAACCACCCCCATTTAATTTTAATATCCCGCCCGGCTCTCTGAAGGAGCTTATCGAACTGCTTTATTATTTCTGGGACCTGTTTTTCAATGAACCCCAATTTTCAAACCTGATTTCCAACAGGACCGTCACTGTTAAGCAGGAATTGCCCGGGAGCAGTCCTGAAGATTACGGGTGGTTCGGTCGCGTCAAGACCTCTTTAGGACTGTGGGACGTGTTTGTTTCCGCCTACCACGGACCCGGCTTTTACCCGGTTATCAAGGTGGAGGACCGGGGCAACGTGGTTGCGATCATCATGGAGAATCCCAATGTCTTTAATCTCGCGGCCGGGTTTTCAACGACCTGGAAGGATTTTGAATTCCACGGTGAAGCCCTTTACAACCATACAGATCACCACAAGGATGATAATTATATAAATTACGTGGGCGGCGTGACCTATACTGACAGGGATTTTGCCCGGAAGCTGCACTTGGACAGGATTGACCTGACAGTGGAATACGCAGGTGAGGTAATCACTTCCGACCAGGACCGGAGAGGATATGTGATCAATTCGCGCTACGCCCGGATCGGACGGGATGATATTTTTGCCAGCGCCCGGATAGGTGTGAATGATGATATAACTCTCCACTATCTGGCGGACATTGTCTTTTGGAACAGGTCCCGGTTCCACCGGGTCGGCGCTTCCTATCGTATACAGCCCGGCCTGGTCCTGGGACTTGATTTTGAATTTTTCGACGGTGACAGGCTGAGCTATTTCGGTCGCTGGCGCAACAACGACAGGGTTATTACCACCCTGAAATGGAGTTTTTAGAAAGGCGGCTTTAGCCTCCCCTGGCACTGGTCCTTGTATACCCTTGACACCGTGGCTATGGTAATTATCAGTTTTACAAGCAG
>JAFDAP010000160.1 GCA_019313765.1 Deltaproteobacteria bacterium
TGGATCATGCTTATTATCCTTTTACCCATACGGCCGGCAGCACCGGCAACAATTGCCTTTATCATGATCCTGTCTCCTTTAGTCTTCCATGCGGATACATTTTGTGCCATTCGCTTAAATAAGACCGTAGTCCTTGAGCGCCTTTTTCAGCCGGTCCAGATTGGCAGAGGCCATGTTGCACATGGGCAGCCTGAACTCATCTGTTGTCTTTCCCATGAGCGCCAGGGACGTCTTTACGGGAATCGGATTGGTCTCGTAAAACATGGCCTGGCACAGGGGGAATAGCTTATAAAAAAGCCCTGTGGCCTTTTCAATGTCTCCTTCCAGCCAGGCATTTACCATATCTGAGGTGTCTTTCGGGACTATATTGGCTACCACGGACACAACGCCTTTCCCGCCGAGCGAAAGGACAGGAAGTGTCACATTGTCATCTCCGGAGAGGAGCGTAATGTTGTCTCCTGCAAGCTTTTTGATCTCGGCCATCTGCACCAGATTTCCCGATGCCTCTTTGATGGCAACCACGTCCGGGAGTTCGGCCAAGCGGGCAACGGTTTCGGGTAGTATATTTACACTGGTCCGACCGGGGACATTATAGAGGACCTGCGGTAGAGGCACGGCATCGGAAATGGCCTTGAAATGTTGGTAGAGACCTTCCTGGGTCGGTTTGTTGTAGTAAGGTGCGACTTGCAGGGTTGCATCCGCACCCGCCTTCTTTGCGTGCGTTGTTAATTCTATTGCCTCATTAGTGTTGTTTCCCCCGGTTCCTGCAATGACCGGCACTCTCTTGTTGACGGCTGAAATAGCAACGTCAATGACCCGGCTATGCTCCTCCATATTCAGGGTAGCCGATTCGCCGGTCGTGCCGCAGGGCACGATCGCATTGGTCCCGTTTTCGATCTGAAACTCAATGAGTTCCCGGTAGGCATCCTCATCCACTTTTCCGTCTTTAAACGGTGTTACAATAGCAACTATAGCTCCTTTAAACATGATAACCTCCTTCAACTGTTGACTAAAGGGTTAGGCATTAACAACACCTGACATATTACCCATAGTATAATATTGTTTGAAATCCAAAATCCCCCCCGCCCCCCTTTACAAAAGGGGGAAGATGGGAGAAGCGACTTAAGTCCCCCTTTGCAAAAGGGGGATTGAGGGGGATTTTCTTATAAGACTACAGCGCCTCCCGGTTTAGCTGTGCCTGGTAAACAATTGCGGTGTTTCCTTCGAGCCAGACCTGATCAAAGGAATCACCCGTACATACGAAATGAATGGTCAACTCCTCTCCTCCCCGGGTCTTGACCTTTACGGGGGAGTTTGCCAAACCCCTGCTCGAGGCAATCAGGGCACAGGCAATGGCCCCGGTACCGCAGGCTAAGGTCTCATCTTCAACTCCCCTCTCATAGGTCCTCATTTCCAATTGATCGGGGCCGGTTACTTTCATGAAGTCGGCATTGGTCCCTTCCGGAGAAAAGCGATTGTGGTAGCGGATGTCCCTCCCCTGTTCCTTGACAGGATGACTGGAAAGATCATCAACGCCGATCACCACGTGAGGGACTCCCGTATTTATAAAATCCACTATCTTCCAGCCCTTCTGAAACGTGATATCCACATCCCTTAAAAGGCCTGACGGTTTGGGCATAAGGACCTTGACAATGCGCCCGTTGACCTCTGCGGAGACGGGCCCGGCTAATGTCTCAAAGGTCATTTCGGGTCCGGCGATCCCCTTTAAAAAGGCGAAACGGGACACGCACCGCGCACCGTTACCGCACATCTCCACCTCCCCGCCGTCGGCATTCAGATATTGCCATCGGAAATCGTACTGGTTCGATTCGGTGACAAAAATCACGCCGTCCGCGCCCACAGACTCCCTGCGCCTGCAGGCCCTTTCCACCAGACGGCCCATTTCTTCATCTTTGATTTGCCCGTTGCGGTTGTCAATCAGGATGAAATCATTACCACTGCCGCTCATTTTCCAGAATTCAATTGGTTCCATATCGCTTACGCTACGTTTATACATTAAGAAATTCAGGGATCATCTCTCCCTTGATCAGGTCTTCAAAGGTCTCCCTGGCCCTTATGGTATAAAAGCGGTCCTTGTTTACCATCACCTCGCAGGCCCTGGGCCTTGAATTGTAATTGGAAGACATAGTGAATCCGTAAGCGCCGGCGCTCATAATGGCTGCAAGATCGCCCGGCTCAAAGGCATCCATTTCCCTTTCCTTTGCAAGGAAATCGCCGGACTCACATATGGGACCCACCATATCGGCAGTAACCGTGCCGCGGCCGGATTTCCTGACCGGCTCGACAGCGTGATAAGAATTATACAGGCTCGGCCGGATGAGGTCATTCATGGCCGCATCCACAATAAAGAATGCCTTTTCCCTTGTGGTCTTGGTATAGATGACTCTTGTCACCAGGATTCCCGCATTGCCCGTAATTACACGGCCAGGCTCTAAAATCAGGGTCAGGTCCGCAGAGCCAAGCTCTTTTTTGATGGCCCCGGCATATTCATTCGGATGCGGGGGTTCCTCGCTGTCATAGGTAATTCCCAGCCCGCCTCCCAGGTCCAGATATCTTATCCTGATGCCCGTCTCTTCCAATATTCTTATCAGGCCCTTCATCTTGCTGAGGGCATCCACAAAGGGGCTCGATTGCGTCAATTGCGACCCGATGTGACAGGAGACCCCTGTAACATCTATGTTCTTAAGCCCTGCTGCCAGGGTATATTGTTTTGGGGCGTCATTTATATCAATGCCAAATTTATTTTCTTTCAGGCCCGTGGAAATATAAGGATGGGTTTTCGGGTCAACATCCGGGTTGACACGGACGGCTATCCTTGCCTTCTTTCCTGTTCGTTTTGCCACTTCATCCAGTTTCAGGATTTCCTGGGGCGACTCCACATTAAACATGAGGATATCCGATTCAAGGGCATACTCAAGGGCTTCAACCTGCTTGCCCACACCGGAAAAGACAATCTTTGCAGGTTCAACCCCTGCCTTCAGTGCGCGGTATAGCTCCCCGCCCGAGACAATGTCCACACCGCCCCCTTCCGAGGCGAAGAGTTTCAAAATAGCCAGGTTGGAATTGGACTTCATGGAGAAACAGGTGAGGTGCTTCATTCCGTCAAATGCACTGTCAAAGGCCCTGAAATGTCGCTTGAGTGTGGCACAGGAATACAGGTAAACGGGAGTCCCAACCGTCCGGACAATTTCCTCCACAGGAACCTCTTCACAGTACAGCTCATTTTTTATGTAATGAAAGTGATGCATAGCTTTTGGATTTAAGATTGACTATTGAAAATTGAAGATTGAAAAGGCACTCGATAAATTGACAAGCAATTTTCGTAAGTTCTCAATAAATTCGGGGGCTCCATCCGTGAACATGCCGTTAACCCGAACTTTTTGATAAGTTACCAATCTTCAATAGTCAATAGTCAATCTTCAATAATTAATTTCACCCGATTGGAAGGCGGACCCACCGCCCCCTTTGGGCCTATTAAACGGACCTCAAAAAAGTGGATGCCCTCTTTTTTCTTTACAAAAATCTCGCACAGGAATTCTTCCCCCGCAAGGATTTCGCCCCTGATTTCCTGAAAGCCAGGATAGTCGATGGGGCACCCTTCACAGGGAGGATTCTTTAAAGAATACCGGGCATGGTAAACCCTGCAGCCAGTTACACCCGGTCTATCTTTCTTTTGCCCCTTTAGAACAGGGATACTCCCTTGAAGAAGGACCGCATCATTTGCCCATTTACCCTTCAACTGCTCCACCTTCAAAGGCATGTCTGTCTTAGAGAGAAATGGGGGACCTTTTTTTCCGCAAGACATAAGGACAAGAAAAATTACACAGAAAATAACTGTATTGCTTAGCGATTTTATTACATAACGAAGGCTTCCTTTATGTGTCAATTCTTTAGCTCCTCTTTTGCCTTGTTTAAGCTTTTTTGCACCATCTGCGGTCCTGTTCCGCCCGGGATGTTTCTTTTTTCAAGGCATGCTGAAGGGTCAAGCCATTCATATACATCCTCATCAATTTCTGATGAAAAATCCTTCATTATGTCCAGGGTAAGTTCATGAAGTTCTTTTCCCTGATCCATTGCAACAAGGACCATCTTCCCCACAATGTCATGGGCCTCACGAAATGTCATGCCTTTACGTACCAGATAGTCGGCCAGGTCGGTGGCTGCCAGGAATCCCTTTTCGGTTGCCGCCTTTAACGCCTCGGCGTTGAAGGAGATCTCCTGAAGAAGCCGGCACATCACCTCGAGACAGATCAGGGCCGTGTCCGCCGTGTCAAACAGGGCCTCTTTATCCTCCTGCATATCCTTGTTGTAGGTCAAGGGAAGACCTTTCATGGTCGTCAAGAGTGAGATAAGGTGTCCATAGGCCCGGCCTGTTTTGCCCCTGATAAGCTCCGGAAGATCGGGGTTTTTCTTCTGGGGCATAATACTGCTGCCGGTTGAGAAGGCATCGGATATTGTTACAAACCCGAACTCCCGGCTAGACCAGATGACCAGTTCCTCGCTGAGCCTGCTCAGATGCATCATCAGGACAGAGACATTAAAGAGGAACTCTAAAACAAAATCCCTGTCGCTTACCGCGTCCATACTGTTTTCGGATATACTGTCAAAGCCCAGTTCCTTTGCCACCATTTCCCGGTCCAGGTCAAAGGTGGAACCTGCCAATGCGGCGCTTCCCAAAGGCATGGTGTTTGTCCTTTTTAAGTTTTCCTGAAAACGTTCCCGGTCTCTTTTCAGCATTTCATAATAGGCAAGCAGGTGATGGGCCAGAAGGACCGGCTGGGCCCTTTGAAGATGGGTATAGCCCGGCATGATCAGGTCAAAGTTCTTTTCCGCCAATGCCACGAGCGCTGATTGCGTGTCCCTTATCAAATCCGTCACGCGACCAATGTCATCTCTGACAAAGAGCCGGACATCCAGGGCCACCTGATCATTTCGACTCCTGCCCGTGTGCAGCTTTCCCCCCAATTCCCCTACCTTTTTAACCAGTGCCGTTTCCACAAGGCCGTGTATATCTTCGTAATCATCAAGAGGGATTTCATCCCTGTCCAGTTCGACCTTAATTTCTTCAAGGGCCGTCAAGATTTTTGATGCCTCCTCAGCCGTGATGATTTCCTGTTTGGCTAACATCCTTAAATGGGCCATGCTGCCTTCAATATCATAGGCATAAAGCCTGTGATCAAAGTCTATGGAGGCATTAAACCTGTTTACAAGGGCGTCTGTTTCTTCTCGAAAACGACC
>JAFDAP010000161.1 GCA_019313765.1 Deltaproteobacteria bacterium
CCGAGGCAGAACTTCTCGGTATATTGTTAGGTTCGGCGGACATTTTGGCTCAGATGGCTGATCGAACGTATTTAGAAAAACTCCTGTTTCTATATTACGAATTCAGGGAAGGGGACGTGGGTGACTATAAAAGTGAGGTGGACCTTCTCCGGAGAACCGTGGATTTTTACGATTTCATAGGCCAACGTATGGAAAAGACTGCCGACATGACAGATCGGTTTATGAATTTACACCTGTCCTCGCGTTGGGACATACATACTAATTTGTATATCGATTCCATTGAAAGACAAAAAAAATACCTGAAGCATATTCTTAAAATGTCGAATTCTGATCCTCGCACCTTTTTAAAAAGAGAAGGTATTGTGAATAAGGTACACGAAATGCACAGATAGGTAAAAAGACCAAAGGGTCAGGACAAACCCTGTCTGATTTCCGTTTTTCCTTGATATCCATTGAATTTCCCATCATAGCACCACAATGGAATTTACTTGCGCCCTCCGTTCAACTTAGCCTTCAGCACGGTTGAACATTTAAAAGTCACCACTCTTCTTGAATCCAGAGTCAATTCTTCCCCACTATCGGGATTCCTTCCTCTCCGTTTCTTCTTGTCTTTGACACACAATTTTCCAAACCCGCTGATTAGAACATCTTCGCTGTTTTCCAGTGTGTCCTTGATGATTTCAAAAAGCAATCTAACCAGCTTTTCACATCTGACTTTGGGAAGGTTAATCTGTTTATGGATGGAATCTGTTAGTTTGTGCTTAGTCAGCGTCATAGTTTGAAAATTCTCTCGAAACCTGAAAGCGCTCCCTCTTTTGTGGTGCTTTTCAGCGAACAAAAAAGATCACAATCAACATGATTAATATCAGGACTTGAGAAAGGATCATAAAATACCGGAAAGGACCCCATTGTTCCTTTTCTTGTCCTTTCTTTTCACCAACCCTGTCCGTTCCCTCTTTTATCAGCGAATCAACTTTAGAAACAGTATAACACATGTAACAAAGACGACAAAAGGATTTCCCCTGTTCACCCTCTATGACGCAATTCCGGCATAAAGGCTCCAGGCAGCTTGAACAAATAAATTCAGCCTGATGATTCGGATGGTTTTTGCACTGCATGTTTATCCTGTTTGCCTAATCACCCTTATAAAATTCCGGATAAAGCTTTTTGGCACATTCCGGGCAAATGCCATGACTGAATTCGGCTTCGGAGTGTTCCGTAATATACTTTTCTATGGGGATCCATGAGTCATCTTCGTTGCGTATCTTTTTGCAATTGGCGCAAATAGGCAAAAACCCGCCCAACACCTTCACCAGGCTCTCTTCAATGGCCCGGATACGCCGGCTCAACGTCTGCAACAGCTCGACGGCCACGGAGGGATATTTTTCAATATCCTGACGAAGGTTCCATTGATCCAAGGACAGAACCTGCGAATCCTTTGTGGCGATTACACTGGCCGATCGAACCAGATTATCAATCAGGGCCATCTCTCCGAAATAGCTGTGAGGCCCGAAGGTTTGCAAGTGCCTTTGGTTTTTGCTGCCCAGCCCCTTTATGATCTCCACCTCGCCGCTGACAATAAAGAAAAGCCGTCCGTCACGCTCGCCTTCCTTGATGATCACGTCACCTTTATGGAAACGGTGATGCCTGGTCAGTTTGGCTATGCGCGACAGGTCCCTTTTTTTCATAAGGGAAAAGATAGAAACCCTGGATAAAAATTCCACATCATTCATTGTTGTCGTCCTTTCGCATAGATATCCTAAACTTTGGCAGGTGGAGCCCTCCCTGCTAAAACCAGTAAAGAATCCACGCCCGTCGAAGATCCCGCTATGCGGGGGAGGACGGGGCTTTGGTTTCACCCCCTAAGGGTTAGACGGTTTTCGTTATTCGGTTGCGCGGCTCGTTTCGACTTTCGTCTTTCGTCTGTCGGTTGCGGGTTTTTTTGCCGAAAACCGCTTTACGAATACCGATACGAGCGTCACAACCTCAACCCTATGCCGAATAACATAGAGTTTCCTGAAATCATTAAGGCAAAGCCCACTGACTCTGACCCCGCCCATCGAAGATCCCGTTACGCGGGGGAGGACGGGGTTTTCCACGTTCCAATAAAGGGGGAAGCAATAGCCCTCCCTTTTTCCAAAGGGGAGACAGAGGGGATTTCTAATAAGACCTTGCCCTTGATGGGCAATCGGTATAAAAACAAATATCCATGTAACCATTTCCAAGGAGAAAAAGATATGGTCATAATCCACGGTTTCCAGCTTGAACGGGACCAGGACATAAAGGAATTGAAGACCCGGGCCAGGCTCTATCGCCACGTGAAAACCGGCGCCGCTCTCTTGTCCCTTATTAATGACGATGAGAACAAGGTATTTGGCATCACTTTTCGCACGCCGCCATCGGATTCAACGGGAATCGCTCATATCTTAGAGCACTCTGTTCTTTGCGGTTCACGTAAGTACCCGGTCAAGGAGCCCTTCGTGGAACTGCTGAAAGGCTCTCTGAATACCTTCCTGAACGCCTTCACCTATCCCGACAAGACCTGCTACCCGGTGGCCAGTCAAAATCTTCAAGACTTCTACAACCTCATAGACGTTTATTTGGATGCCGTGTTCTACCCCCGCCTGACTCCCTTTATCTTTCAACAGGAGGGCTGGCATTTTGAACTGAAAGATTCGGATCAGCCGCTCATATACAAGGGAGTTGTCTTTAATGAGATGAAAGGGGCCTACTCGTCTCCCGATAACGTACTTGTGGATCGATCCCAGCGATCCCTTTTCCCTGACAATACCTATGGCCTCGATTCCGGGGGAAACCCGAAACACATTCCCGACCTTACCTTTGAGCAATTCCGGGCCTTTCATCAAAGATACTATCACCCTTCGAATGCCCGCGTCTATTTTTACGGGGACGATGATCCTGAAAAACGGTTAGAGCTTGCAAACGAGTATCTCAAGGCATTTGACCCCATTCTGCCGGATTCAACCATTCCATTGCACCCTTTTTTTCAAAAACCCAGGCACATGGAGCACCCTTTTATGGTGGGAGAGGAGGAAGTGTCCAAGGCAAAGGGCATGGTCACGCTCAACTGGTTACTGCCGGAAACAACTTCGGTGCAGACCAATTTCGCCCTGCGAATTCTTGAGTACGCACTGTTAGGCATGCCCGGCTCCCCCCTTCGCAAGGCCCTCATTGACTCGGGACTGGGAGAGGATATTGCGGGCGAAGGTCTGGCCGCGGAGTTGCGTCAGATGTATTTCTCAACAGGACTCAAGGGCGTTGACATGAAAAATACAGGACCGGTCGAGACCCTTGTCATGGACACCCTGACCACCCTGGCCCGGGAGGGGATCGGTCCTCTCACAGTGGAAGCGGCACTCAACACCATCGAATTCCGGCTGCGGGAAAACAACACCGGCCACTTCCCGCGGGGCCTTCTCCTGATGCTCCGTTCCCTGACCACGTGGCTTTATGACGGCAATCCCTTGGCCCTGCTCGCATTTGAGGAACCGCTTGAGGCCGTAAAATTGGGTGCGCGATCGGAAAGCGGCCTTTTTGAGCAGATGATCAATCGTTTTTTTCTGGAAAACCCCCACCGCACTACCTTGGTCCTCAAACCCGATCCCGATTTGCGCGAAACCGAGGAAGCCGGTGAAAAAGAGAGGCTTGCTGCGGCCCGCTCGGACATGGGCCCGGACGAAGTGACCGGCGTAATAGAAAACACCCGGGAGCTGAAGCGCCTCCAGGAAAAGCCCGATTCATTCAAGGCGCTTGCTACCATCCCGGTCCTGAAACTTGAGGACCTGGACAAAAAGAACAAGACTATTCCGCTTTCAAAATTTGATTGGCAGGGAACGCCGATCCTGTTTCACGACCTTTTTACAAACGGCATAGCCTATCTGGACCTCGGGTTTAATCTTCGTTCCCTGCCGGATAAATACCTTCCATATGTGCCGCTTTTTGGCCGTGCCCTTGTTGAAATCGGGACGGACAAGGAAGATTTTGTCTCACTCACGCAGCGCATCAGCAGGAAGACCGGCGGAATCGGCCCGCAGACTTTTACCTCCACAGTAAAAGATTCCGGGCAATGTGCGGCCTGGCTCTTTTTGTGCGGAAAGGCCATGTTAAACCAGACCGAAGACTTAATCGGTATTCTTCAGGACATCCTGCTTACGGTTCGATTTGACACCCGGGACCGGTTCCGTCAGATGGTCTTAGAGGCAAAGGCCAGGGCCGAGCAAAACCTGGTCCCGCGAGGACACCAGATAGTCAATCTGCGCATCAGGTCCCATTTTGGCAAGGCCCACTGGGTTGCGGAACAGATGGGCGGGGTAAGCTACCTCTTTTTTTTGAGGCAACTGGTCCGGGACGTGGAAAAAGACTGGAACGGGGTACTCGCCGTTTTCGAGGAAATGCACCGTATCCTTGTGAATCGAAAGACCATGATATTCAACGTCACCTTAGACAACGACAGTTGGCCCGGTTTTGAAAAACACGTCAATCGGTTTATGGACGCGCTGCCCCATGGCCCGGTCACGGAGGCGGACTGGGCATTCAAAGGACCTGCCCCTTTTGAGGGAATGACCCTCCCTTCACAGGTCAACTACGTGGGCAAGGGCGCCAATCTTTTTGACCTGGGTTATGGTTTCCATGGATCAGCATTAGTGATCACCCGTTACCTCCGTAATGCCTTTCTGTGGGACCGGGTCCGTGTCCAGGGCGGGGCCTACGGGGCCTTCTGTCTCCTTGACCGCATGTCGGGTGCGCTCACCTTTGTCTCCTACCGGGACCCCAATCTTCTGGAAACCTTAGACGCCTTTGACCGGTCGGCCTCGTTTCTTAAGGATATGGACCTTGGAGATGAGGAGCTGACAAAAAGCATTATCGGCGCAATTGGAGACCTGGACAATCATATGCTTCCGGACGCCAAGGGGTTTGCATCAATGGTTCGTTATCTGACAGGCGATACGGAAGATGCCCGGCAGCGAATGCGGGATGAGATTTTAGGCACAAAAGCGTCCGATTTCACGGCCTTTGCCCGGATTTTGGAGCAGGTAAAAGAAGGGGGGATCGTTAAGGTCCTGGGATCACCAGACGCTATCAAAGCAGTTACCGAAGAGCGGCCCGGATGGCTCGATGTGGTTAAGGTGCTTTAGGCACTTCCCGCAACCCCTTCTTAAAAATCTTACCCGAGCCTGTTCGCGGGAGGGCGTCCATAAAATCAACACTCTTGGGGGCCTTGTAGTG
>JAFDAP010000162.1 GCA_019313765.1 Deltaproteobacteria bacterium
ACATATTGGCCCGCCTTGAGCCTGTTCTTGCCCAACTTATTAAAATCCTGATCTCTTACACAGAACGTAGGGTCGGCCACCCTCCGGGGCGTAGGCCCTATGGGCCGGAGGCCGCGCCGACCCAGAAAGGCGGGCATCCCGCCAGGCGGGACCCTGTGCAGCTCATCTATGAAAGCGGCTTTCCTGATCATAACATCTCCTTTGTTGACACATGGATACGTTTATCTTATACTTTCCACTTGAGGTTGGGAAATAAACAAACACGGGAAAGGATTCACGCATGATGCAAAATCGCGCTACATTCAGATTGGGAACAGTTCTCCTCTTCAGTTTGCTGATCGTGTTTTCAATGGTAGATTTTATCCGGGCACAGTCTATTGAACGTCTTACCGTTAATTATATAGAAGCCTCTGCCGTTCCCGGGCAAGGTGCAAATGAGGTCCGTGCATATGTCACCGTTTCAGACGCCGATGATAATCCCATCCCCGGCCTTTCGGAGATGGATTTTGTGGCACTTGAGGACGGGAGGGAGGTTTCCATTGACGGGGCTGCACTGACCACTGATCCCATGGCCATTGTATTGGCCATAGACACCAGCGGCAGCATGCAGGCCCAGGACAAATCCGGGCAGACCTCGATGGAGGCTGCCAGGATGGCGGCAATGGACTTTATTTCCATGTTATCGGAAGGCGATCGGGTGGCCATCTTCAGTTTTAATAATGATCCGATTCTTTTATTGGATTTTTCGACCGACCACGCTGCCGCTGCGGATGTCGTAAACGGGCTGGCCGCAAAACCCAATGCTGCCACGCGCCTGTATGACACTGCCCTTGAAGCCGTAAAAAAAGCGGCAGAGATTCCCAAGGGAAGAAGGGCCATTATCCTCTTAACTGATGGTAGGGACGAGAAAGCAGGGCGAAAATTCAGCACTCACAGCATAAATGACGTGATAGATGCCGCTACTACCAAGGCTATTCGGGTGCCCATTTACACTATCGGCGTGGGTCCCCAGGTTGACGTGCGTGAACTGGGCCGCATGGCCGGTCTCACCGGAGGCCGGAGTCTGATAGCCACCTCTTTGGACGAGTTGCCGGGATTTTACCAGACCATTGCAAATCAGTTAAAGAACCAGTACCTGATTAAATACACAACACGGACCCCGAGCGGAGAGCACAGCCTTGTGATAAAGGCCCTGTACGAAGGCAGCAAGGCTCAGGATGAAAAGAGATTCTGGTCCCCGCCGTTGCCGGTTATGCGTGCGCCGACCGTAAAAATTGTCGAGCCGAGGTCTGCCGATCAGGTGCGTGGTACTGTCACAGTCAGGGTGAGCATCGATCCTGTAGATACAGTGGCCAGGGTCAGATATTATGTGAATGCCGCCCTGAAGGAGGAACGCACAAAAGCCCCTTTTGATACGTTCAAGTGGAATACGGCCGGGCTTCCCGGTGGTCTCCATGTCCTGAGGGTAGAGGCTGTGGACGTGAACGGTAAGGTCGGGACTGCCGAGATAACCGCAAAAGTGAAGACACCTCCGGCTCCAAAGCCAGGACCGGTCCCTATTGCCGTGGAAGCAAAAGGGATAAGCCCCATCATGATCTGGGGCGCTGCATTGGTTTTGTTGTTGGTGCTGATTGCCTGTGGGGCCCTGTGGTGGTTTCGTCTGCGACACAAGGAAGAAATTGGGGAGACTGCTCCAACGGCAGCACAAGAACACCCATTTGAGATGCCGGAAAGATTCGACGGAGACGAAACTCAATTCATGCCGGACTTTGGAGGCACTGGAGAGGCCATAGCCAGCGGAGAAAAAGGACGTACTCATTTGGCCACGCTCACGGTGGTCAAGAGCATGAACCTTGATCCCGGTAAAACATTTGAGGTAAGTATCGGCACAACAACGATCGGACGAACAAGCGCGAATGATATCTTTATCCCGGATAAACCCGTATCCAGAAAGCATGCAGAGATAACCTTTGACGACGATACTTTTTATATCCGTGATCTCGGCAGCAAGAACGGTACTCAGGTGGATGGCGAAAGTATATCTTCGAACCCGGAATGTCTGAACAATGGCGCAAATATCCACTTGAGCTCCAAAACGATCCTTGAGTTTAATGTTGTTGTCATAGAAGAAGAGGTCAAAGAGGACGATATAACAAAGGTCTCTGAAGAAGAGGTCGGGGAGGACGATGCAACCAGGGTATATGATGATAAGACCGATTTGTAATAGCTCAATATCCTGGGGCTTTCACCACCACCTTTACCCGCCTTATGCCAAGCCCTCAAGACTGTTGAGTTAAGGGATCTGTCTATGAGTCTGATACCTTCCACAAACATCGTAGCATATAGGAGAAGCATAAGAAAACCCTTAATTCAACAATATCGAGGATGAGGGGGATACCCCGATTTATTGAGCAGATACGCCCAGGTCTTATTCTATTAGGTAGCCGTAACCCTTTTTTGGGGGAAACGGTAACCTTTTGTTAAACTGTGTTTCTATAGTATTTAAGAAATGGAGGATTAAAATGCCTATTTATGAATTCAAATGCAAAAAATGCGGAAATGTATTTGAATTTCTGTGTTTTCGCAGTAGTGATGAAGATACAGCCACATGCCCGTCATGCGGAGGGAATAAAACCGAGAAGCTGTTATCCATATTCTCATCTGCCTCGTCCGGTTCGAGCAACGGATTCGGGAGCAGCCTGGGTTCGGCGTCCTGCTCGCCATCAGGAGGGTTTTCCTGAGCCGGCTAAGCTTGCAGCCGTGCGCTGCGCAGTATGATCCTTCACGGGAAAAGGGAACTTAAGCGGGAACAATAGAATAATCTTAAATAATGACAGAAAAAGAAAAAAGAAAGGAAAAGGAGGGGTCCATGAGCATATGGGTTTTTGTTGTGATTATTGCGGTCTGGTTCCTTTTGCAGGCATATGTCCTGCCAAAATTTGGAATTTCCACATGAATGAGAAACAGTTGCCAGTTAGGCAACACAAGTGAACAGATAAAAGAGGCTCATAA
Organism: Deltaproteobacteria bacterium; assembly: GCA_019313765.1. GTDB lineage: Bacteria > Desulfobacterota > DSM-4660 > Desulfatiglandales > Desulfatiglandaceae > JAIOSR01. Next base: position 3,013 of record JAFDAP010000162.1, read on the forward strand.
GAAGTCCAACATTTCAGTACGTTAACCATGCTACATTAGGCATAACTTTAAGATACCGCTGACCCTATAACCCGCAGCTCGATTGCGCAGTAATTTCCTTTTTTTCAAATAGCGGCGTAGCCGCGTTTAATAAAATCGCGAAGCGGTTTTATGACTCGTAACCCGTAACTCGCAACACGAAACTCGTATTCTCACCCCTCTGCCCTTCGCTCCTCTTCACTCCGGATTTCCCGCCTCAGGAGTTTCCCTACTTTGGACTTGGGCAGCATGTCCCTGAATTCGATATACTGGGGGATTTTATAAGCTACAAGTTTTTCCCTGCACCACTTGATCAGATCATAACCGGTGATTCCCTTGACATCCTCCTTAAGGACCACAAATGCCTTGATTCGCTCCCCTACCCTGGGATCGGGAATGCCTACCACGCAACTACCGATAACGGCCGGATGCTCTTGAAGGACAGACTCTATCTCGGATGACGAGATCCTGTATCCTTTATGTTTGATTGTATCTACTGTGCGGTCAACAAAATACAGGTGCCCTTCCTCATCCATGGATATAATATCTGCTGTTCGATAAAAACGAAGTCCATCTATTTCCACAAACGCGGCCTCGGTCTCTTCAGGCTTGTTCCAGTACTCCCTGACCATTCTTTCCGAGTGGACAAGAAGTTCGCCGGGCGTATTCAGGGGAAGAGGTTCAAGGGTTTCGGAATCAACAATCTTGATCTTTTTGCTCGGAACTCTCTTTCCTATGCTTTTCAGGGGGTTATCTTCATCTACCGGACACATTGAAACACCGCCGCATGTCTCGGTGGCCCCATAACCCTGGTAGATGGGTTTATTGAATTTTTCTCGCCAGCGCTGGTTGATCTCCACAGGTAGGACATCCCCGCCATTAAAACAATATTCAAGCGAACTCAAATCATAGAGGTCGATCCGGTCGTGTTCAAGAATCATCCTGTAGAGCGTGGGAACCCCTATGAGGGTTTTAGCCTTATAGCGCTGGACAGAATCAAAAATGGCGTCCAGATTAACCCTTGGCATAAGGATGATGCTCCCTCCCACTAAGAGGACACTCAAGGCAGTGGTCTGGCCCAGAATGTGAAAGAGTGGTGAAGAGCCGATCACAACATTATCAGGGGGAGGGAAAAGAGGTTCACATATGGTAATCTGCTCTAAGGCCGATTCTAAGTAAAGGCCGTGGGAAATGGGAACGCCTTTTGGAAATTTGGTTGTACCGCCGGTATAAAGGATTTCCGCTGTATCGGTTTCTTCCTTTTTTAATATGGGAAGGTGAGAATTGTGATTGCCGGAACTTAACATTTTTTTGAATGAAAGGGTGTTGTCCTCCTTCGCAATCTTGCCCTTTGGTACCCTGTCAAAGGCCCAGCCAAAAAGGCGTTTCCACCACGGCAGTATATCGGTAAGCCTTGTGACAATGGCCTTTTTGAAACCTGTTTCGGGAAATACCTGCTTTACATATCCATAGTTCGTATCAGAACAGACGATATATTTAGCCCCACTGTCGTTTGCAATATACTGTAGATCATGTGCCGTGTAGATAGGCGTTATGGGGACAGCAACGGCACCCGCTCTCTGAATACCTAACCAGGCGATTACCCACTGAACACTGTTGGGGACATACATGACAATCCTGTCCCCATCCTCAACCCCCTGGGCACTTAAAGATAAAGCGAAGCGTTCTGCAAGTTTGACGACCCTGTTATAACTGAAGCGGGTGCCCAAATAGATAATTGCGGTTTTGCTGCCATGTTTTTCTGCGGCAGCAGCAAAGGCATTGTAGATATTATCTAAAGCGTCTTTTTTGGTCATATCTTCAACTCAAGGGCTCGCCCCAATCAGAGTGTTGGGCTTAAAACATTGTAAATCCCAAATAGCAAATCACAAATAACAAACAAATCCCAATAACCGAAATTCAAAATTCCAAACAAGTTTTGGGCATCCTTATATATAGATCAATTAGTTTATACTTTTATTCGTAGTAACAGCCGTTGATTAAACCCAATGTCCGGATCCTCCCGGTGGGAACCATGTCAGTTTTGGTCTTTGGATATTGGAATTTATTTGAAATTTGGTGCTTGTAATTTGGATTTTTTTAAAGAGATATAAGACCATTCATACCCCGAAATAAGCCGCCTTTACCTCCGGATTATCCATCAGTTCGGGGCCGGTGCCAGATAGTGTCAACATCCCGTTTTCAATAA
>JAFDAP010000163.1 GCA_019313765.1 Deltaproteobacteria bacterium
GGAGTATGGAAGGGCGGATTGATCAAGTTTACATTTTTTCCGAAAGTGGAGAGCGATGTGCTGATATGCTCCCTGACCATGCCCGCAGGAACACCGGTGGCACGCACCGTGGATGTGGTCGCCCATCTGGAACAATCCGCAAAACAGGTATTGGACGAAATGGACGGGCAGCGTTTAAAGGGTGCGCCCCCACTTTTTGAATACAGCGTGGCCCTGATAGGGGTTCACTCTCGCGGACACGGTCCCGCGGCCGCAGGGCCCCAGTACGGCGGGCATTTGGGTCAGGTTTTTATCCAGGTTCTGGAAGGGGAAAAGCGGGACGTGAGCGCAATGAAGCTGGTCAAGTTATGGCGCAAGAAGGTGGGCCTTATCCCGGATGCCGAATCAATCACGTTCCAGAGCGAACTTTTCAGCGCTGGAACCCCCATTGAGGTTCACCTGTCTTTGGATGATCATGATCAACTTGTGGCAGCGGCCGATGAACTCAAGGCCGAGCTTACGGGTTATCCCGGTGTTATTGATATAAACGACAGCTTTATGCCCGGCAAGGAGGAAATGCAGCTCAAACTGAAGCTTGCGGCACGCAGCTTGGGCCTGACCCTCAACGACTTAGCCCGGCAGGTCCGGCATGCCTTTTACGGGGCCGAGGCCCTGCGGTTGCAGCGGGATCAGGATGAGGTCAAGGTCCTGATCCGCTATCCAGAGTCGGAACGCAGGTCATTGGGTTTTGTGGAAGAGATGCGTATTCGTGCGCCGGGCGGCATTGAGGTGCCCTTCAGCCAGGTGGCGGAAGTGAACATGGAGCAGGGCTACTCCAGCATTCAGAGGGCCCAGCGCAGGCGGGTGATCAAGGTGACAGGGGACGTGGATGAAACGGTTACCAATGCCAATGAGGTGAGAACATTCTTAGAGGGCCGCTTTTTAGAGCAACTGAAAAACCGATATCCGGGCCTCCGGTATACCATAGAAGGGGAGGGCAAAGAACAAAAAGAGTCCATAGGCGATGTACTCAGGGGCTTTTCCATTGCCATTTTCTGCATCTATGCCCTTTTGGCCATTCCATTCAGATCATTTACCCAGCCCCTCATCGTCATGGGGGCCATTCCTTTCGGTATTGTCGGGGCCCTGTTGGGCCATCTGATCATGGGTTTCAACATCAGCCTTTTGAGCGTGTTCGGTATGGTGGGCCTGGCCGGTGTGGTGGTCAATGACTCTTTGGTGTTGATTGATGCCACCAATCGGATCCGGGATAAGGGTTTGAACGCCCATGACGCAGTGACTAAGGCCGGAGCCTTAAGGTTTCGCGCCATCATCCTTACCTCTTTGACCACGTTCGCAGGGCTCACCCCAATGCTCCTTGAACGAAGCCTCCAGGCCCAGTTCCTCATCCCCATGGCCGTGAGCCTCGGTTTCGGGGTCCTCTTCGCCACCGGCATTACCCTTCTTCTGGTCCCGTGCGGGTATGTGATTCTGGAAGATGTGCATAATCTTTTTGCAGCCCTGAGGGCAAAAATTGCGCCCCGCCCCGATCATTCATAAGATTATAAATTCCTTGCTTTTTCATTTGTTATTATGTTACATTAGCATATGACATGATTAAATTTGCAATAGTTAATACCATTTAATAGCTCAATAAGTAGCGGCTTTATCGCGCGGCAGTAAGAGAATTTGACTGTTTGTTCAGCGGGAGAAAGCTGCCATGGCAAAGGCCGATTAAAATTGCCTTTTAAGCTATTATGGAGAGGCTAAATGAATAGAGTGTAACCTTTTTTCGTAGCGCAGAGCTTTAGCTCTGCCATTTTGATGCAGGGCTAAAGCCCTGCGCTACGCTATGAGAGAGAATGCACGCAAAAAGGTTACACTCAAATGAATAAAGATCACCCGTCATGTAATGGAGAGCATGAATGGCGAGGATAGCTGTAATTGCGGATATACATGGGAACCTTGAGGCCTTTGAGGCCGTTTTGGGGGATATAGATAAACAAAAGAATATCTCCAGGATCTATTCTCTTGGTGACAATGTCGGCTACGGCCCAAGCCCGGTTCAGGTTTTGGAAAAACTGGAACAAAGAGGTATCAGGTCCATAATTGGCAATCATGAGGCTGCTTTAATGGGTATCCTGAATTTTGAGGAGATATTTAGCAGCGAAAATGCAATAAAAGCAACCTATTGGACCATTGATGAGCTAAAGAATCATAACGTGGATTTAGAAGAATCACCTTTTTTCAAGAAGGCAGGCTTTGCTATGATGCCGAGTCGTCTTCCTCACGTCGGAATGACCCATAGCACGTTAACCAAACCGGAACTGTATGAATATGTTGTAGGGCCGGAAATTTCCGAAACAAGGAAAGTGGCTGTAAGAGAATTCGATTATATGAGAAAAAAAAAGATCCCGCTGGTGTTCTTCGGCCATTCACACGAAGCCCTTATAGTTAAATCCGACTATGGTGTAGGTACAATTGGAATAACTATCCCTAATTTCAAGAAGAGCAAAAGATCATATACCTTTCACCCCCCGGAAGAAGAAATGTGGATGGTAAATGTTGGAGCAGTCGGTCAACCCCGCGATGGAGATCCGCGGGCATGTTATTTGGTATACGACACAAAAAGGAAAATAATTGCCTATTATAGGATTGAATATGATGTCGAAAAAACTGCCGATAAAATAATCAAAGCAGGTCTTCCGGAGGTGTACGCAAGGAGACTAAGGGCAGGAAGATAATTATTTAGAATACCTACAGACCTCGTAAAAGCTATTTATTTAGTGACTGCAATCCCCCTAATTTTTAGGACTTTGCTCAAAAATCGGACATTAGGTCGGTCTGGGTTATGAGGTTCAGGGTTCAACGGTTCAAAGGTTTTAACCCCTGAACGGTGAACCCTGAACCCCTGGCCCAGACCTGATTTGACGGGCTATTGCGCAACATAAACAGTTAGTCAAATACTCCAATGGCAGCAGATTATAAGAAACAAGTCGCGCCAGGGCGGGCTTGAACCCAAATCTTGAGCTAAAAGCGCACCCTTTTGTCCAAAATATTACCCCAAAATCAGCTAAAATTTTCGAGGCCTGTAGTTACAATAAAAAGGTATGAATGATAAATTTGAAGCGATAATCAGGGCCTTGGTCGGTAAGACCGGAGAACAGGATCCCTTAACGAGCATTGATATTGTTCATCAATTCCGTCCCGAGGAGACGACGCCCGAGTCCGCAATCAGGAACTTGAATTCAGCCTTCCTTATCTCTTTATGCGGGCTATCTCACCCCTTTTATTCCCATGCCGAACATTTTATCAAAGCTTTGGGGAAACAACAGTACCTTAAGGACTCGGTTGATTTTTATCGTGATGGTTTAGCCCTTGTTCGTGAGGAAATTAAAAAAAGGTATGCCGGGGACACGGATTTCAGAGAAAACCTTGATAAGTTGTATGATTGGATCAAAAAACCAGAGAACCTTTCACGACACATAGAGACTCTTGACATGGTCTGGAGGGTGCTTTTCCCCGAGGGTGTCTCTCTTTTTGAGGACAGAGTGCAAAACATTGAGGCATTGCGCAAAAAGAGAAGCATACGAATTCATGGTTTGAATCCCGATCCCATTCAGGAACCGGCCAAAGAGATATTATTTACATCAAACGTTCTCTTAACACTCCCTTTGTCTGCCATGCGTATTGACGATCTGGCCCTTTCCGACACGCTGAAACAGAGACTCAAGCAGGTAAAAAAAGAACGTCAGCTTTACTGGTATGATCATCCGATCCCGATAGGTGTTGATCCTGATAAAAATGAGGTTATATACGGATTACGGGGCCTGGATGAGGCCATAGCGTTTGAAAAAGAGCGGGGAACAGTTGAAAAAGATACAAAAGTCCATTGTGTTCTCTCCGTTTCTGTGACCCATGAAGGGCTTCAGGATGTGGCAAAAGCCTGTCTTGAGGAGATGTTTAAGGATGTCAACGGCCTTCATAATCTTCGAATCTACGCCCTGACTGAATCCGACACTTTGAGATTGGTAAACGAGGTGCTCATGCCTGCTGCCGGACATTTTTTCGGTCTTGAGGATGACAGCCTCCTTCATGAGATTATTGGTGTGGACGGAGAATATGGCAGACACTACAGCCTTCTCAAGGCGATAGCGGCATTCTGGCAGGTTTTTTTAGACCCCCGCATCAGAGCCACGTTTAAAATAGACCTTGACCAGGTTTTTCCTCAACACGAATTAGTCAAAGAGAGTGGCTTATCAGCCCTGGAGCATTTCAAGACGCCTTTGTGGGGTGCACAGGGGGAAGATGAGGATGGAAAACGGGTGGAGTTGGGGATGATCGCCGGGGCGTTGGTCAACCGGGAAGACATCTCTCGTTCATTGTTCACGCCCGACATAATTTTCCCTGATGAGTCTATAAAAGGGGATGAATGGATCTTTTTCAGCCGTCTTCCGCAGGCCCTTTCCACAGAGGCCGAAATGATGACCCGGTACGGAGATGGTCTTCTGAATGGGCACGACCGGTGTATTCAGCGTATCCACGTGACCGGGGGTACCTGCGGTATCCTCGTTAGAAGCCTGAGAAGACATCGGCCGTTTACGCCCGGTTTTATTGGCCGCGCAGAGGACCAGGCCTACATTTTGTCCGTCTTATCTCAGGAATCAACGGGAAATTTGAGATATGTCCATAAAGACGGACTCATTATGCGCCATGACAAAGATGCCTTTGCGGTCGAAGCAATCAGATCTGCCAAAACCGGGAAGTTGATCGGTGATTACGTGCGCATCCTTATGTTCTCTCACTATGCCGAGGCCTTACCCTGGCCTGTTGAAAAGACAAAGCACTGCATTGATCCCTTTACAGGCTGTTTTGTCTCCCATATTCCTTTTACAGTGGTCTATCTTCGATTAGCACTGCAAGGGGCTTTATATTTTAATGAGGGAAAACCCAAGGAGGGTTTTGAATTGCTGCAAATGGGGACAACCCGTTTGCACAGGATCATCAAAGAATTAGGTAAGACGCCGGATTCCTTGAAAGAAAGGTACATGGCGGAGAAAAAGGCCTGGAATGCCTATTATGACATCTTGGACAGGATTGAGGATGGGTTAGAGGAGACGGATCCGTTCACTCTTGATATGAAGGAAAAGACAGAAAGATGGATAAAAGACTGTGAAATCGATTTACAAACCGATCCAGGCCTTTAACGGTTTACCTATATTTTTGTGTATATTATCCTCTCTTTTTCATTGATTTTTT
>JAFDAP010000164.1 GCA_019313765.1 Deltaproteobacteria bacterium
TTAAATACCACCGGCCTGGATGAGATCTTGGCCGAGGAATTAGCCATACTGCCGGGCATGGAAGAGATCAGCCTGCTTCTTTATATCAACCGGTATGTCCTGGAAAAAAAGTTCGATGTGATCATCCTCGATTGCGCGCCCACCGGTGAATCTCTCAGGTTTATCAGTATCCCGACCGCATTAGAGTGGTACATAAAGAAGATATTCAAAATGGAGAGGACCATTGCCAAATACGTCCGGCCCATAGCCAAAAGAGTGTATGATGTGCCACTACCCGGAGATGACTATTTTGCCGCCATTCAATATCTGTTTGAGCGATTGAGAGGTGTGGATAAAATCCTGACTGATCCGCAGACAACCACGGTCCGGCTGATTACCAATCCGGAAAAGATAGTCTTAAAGGAGACACAGCGCGCATTTATGTATTTCTGCCTCTATAAAATGAATATTGACGGGATCATTATGAATCGAATTATCCCCGATAACGTCAATGATACCTATTTTAAGGACAGGATAAAAAGCCAGAAACAATACATAAAAAAGGCGGAAGAATATTTCAGCCCCATTCCTCTCTTTCCAGTAAACCTGTTCAGGGATGAGGTACTCGGTTATGAAAGCCTCAAGTCCTTGGCCGGGCAGATATATGGGGGCAAAAACCCGCTGGATCATTTTTTCGAGGGAGAGCCCTATAGTTTGTCTAAGGAGGATGGCGAATACAGGCTTGTTATGAGGCTTCCCTTTCTCATGAAAAAGGATGTAGAATTGAGCAGGGTCTCTGATGAATTAATTGTCAGGGTGGGCAGTTTTAAACGACATGTGCTGCTTCCAAGACAGGTGGCCGCCGCAAAGGCGGTCAGGGCCAGGATGGAAGACCGGCATTTGTACATTCATTTTAGAGGAGATGATCATGGCTAAGGAAAAGAAGGAAAAGGAAATGGTGCTGTGCCCGGTTGGCAAGTTTTTTCTGGACCTTCAAAATGCCTCCGGAAAGAAATCAGAATTCTTTGATCACCTGTCCCGGTCGCGGATTGAGTTTCTCAAGGCCATCCGTTCTTTAGTTGACGACAAAATAGAAGGGCTTGAGAAAAAGAGCGCCAAGGGCAAAAAAAAGGTGACAAAAATCAAGGTGGAATGAGGACTCGCCCAAAACCATTGACGAAAGATAAGGGCCTCTGATAGAAGGTTCTGCATTTGACAATAGAAAGCTTGGCCCAGAGGGGATTTGATTTATTGGAATTTTATTGGCTTATTGAAATTCCAAATATCAAATCACAAATAACAAAAAAATTCCAATCCACCCTCCATAGTATTACGGCGGACAGGTGACCAAAATTCGAAATAACAAACAGGAAAAAGATTGAACCGCCGAAGGCGTACCCTAATTCGACGTTGGAAGTTGGAAGTTCGATGTTGGATGTTCGTTTTTTAATCCGGTTTTGGTCATTGAATATTGGAATTTGAGATTTATTTGGAATTTGGTCTATCTCTGACCTACCCCGGATGACCAGGTTTTGAAGGTAAGAACAAAAGGAGATAAGATCCCATTGGAATTTACCACCATCAAAGGTTTCAAGGATATCCTCCCCCAGGAGGTGGGAAACTGGCAGCTGCTTGAATCGACGGCCCGCAGTATTTTTGAATCCTTTGGGTATCATGAGATAAAGACCCCGCTGCTTGAAAGGACTGAACTATTCAGCCGGGGAATTGGACTGGATACGGATATTGTCTCAAAGGAGATGTATACGTTAGAAGACAGCAAGGGAAGGGGCATGACCTTGAGACCCGAAGCCACGGCCTCAGTGGTCAGGGCCTATATCCAGCAAAGGCTTTATCACCAAAACCCCATACAGAAACTCTTTTGCATCGGCCCCATGTTCAGGCATGAGAGGCCCCAGAAGGGAAGATTCAGACAGTTTCATCAAATAAATGCGGAGTTTTTCGGTGATTCAGGGCCCAAAAGCGATGCGGACATGATCGTCATGGCCATGTATCTTTTTGAGTCCATAGGCCTTGATGACCTCAGCCTGAACATCAACTCATTAGGGTGTCCCCGGTGCAGGCCCGGTTTTAGAGAAGACCTAAAGGGTTTCCTGGGCCAAAAAACCGACCTTCTTTGCGCCGACTGCCGAAGAAGGTCCGAAACCAACCCCTTAAGGGTCTTTGACTGCAAAGTAGAAGGGTGCAGACAGGTGGTCAGGGACGCCCCGTCCATCCTCGAGTCTCTCTGCAATGATTGCGAGGACCACTCTGAGGCCCTGCAGGGTTATCTTGAGAGGTCGGGAATCCCTTTTGTCCTGAACCACCGGCTTGTGAGGGGGCTTGACTATTACAACAGGACCACCTTTGAAATACAGACTGAACGTTTAGGCGCACAGAACGCAGTGGCCGGCGGGGGCCGGTATGACGGTCTGGTAAAACTCTTAGGAGGCCCGGACCACCCTGCCACCGGCTTTGCCGTGGGTATGGAAAGGGTAATAGCACTCCTGGAAGAAAAGGAAGCATTGGAGCCCAAAAGGCCGGACCTTTTCATTGCCGCTTTGGGAAAGACCGCTGAAGAGCTGTCCTTTGACTGGGCAGCAAGTCTGAGGAAAGCAGGCTTGTGGGTGGAAATCGATTATGGTTCAAAGGGATTAAAGGCCCAGATGAAAAAAGCCGGTCGTCTCGGTGCAAGAAAGGTTCTTATGGTAGGAGAGGATGAACTGGCGTCAGGAAAGGGTGTCTTAAGGGATATGGAAACAAAGGGGCAGGTGGATGTGGAGATTGAAGATATCGTAAACAGACTCAAGAAAATCATGCAAACGGACAGGTAAATCGTAGAACTCCAACTGCTTTTAAGGTATTTTAATGACAGAACACGAAGATATAAAGATCGACCCTTTGGGAGACTGGAAGCGGACCCATGACTGTGGAAGCCTTAGGGCTGATGACGACGGCAAAGAAGCGGTTTTGATGGGATGGGTAAACAGCAGGCGAGATCTCGGGAACCTGATATTTATTGATTTGCGTGACAGGGACGGCATTACCCAGATCGTTTTTGACCCCCAGGTGGATGGGGAAAGCCACGAGAGGGCCCATGCCCTGAGAAACGAGTGGGTACTTGCAGTAAAGGGCACTGTTTCGCCGCGCCTCAAGGGACAGGAAAATTTCAGCATGCCCACGGGTTCCATTGAATTGAAAGTGACCGGTCTCAAGATCCTCAACCGGACGGAAACCCCTCCCTTTCAGGTGGACGGGGCCGTGGATGCCTCCGAAACCCTGAGATTGCAATACCGATATCTGGAATTGCGCAGGCCCCAGATATTCAAGGCATTTCTCAAACGCCACAGGATTGCCTCCTGTATCAGGGAGTTTTTAAACGGGAAAGGCTTTATAGAGGTAGAGACGCCCTTTCTCACAAAGAGCACGCCGGAAGGGGCACGGGATTACCTGGTGCCCAGCCGTGTCAATAAGGGCCTTTTCTACGCCCTGCCCCAGTCGCCCCAGCTTTTCAAACAGCTCCTCATGATCGGCGGGTTTGAACGCTATTACCAGATCGTCCGGTGTTTCAGGGATGAGGACCTCCGGGCCGACCGGCAGCCTGAATTTACCCAGGTGGACCTTGAGATGGCCTTTGTGGACGAAGACGGGGTCATGGCGGTCTTTGAGGAAATGATGGGGAAGCTGTTTCGTGAAATAATGGATCGTGACATTCCTTCCCCTATAAGGCGCATGGAATTTAATGAGGCCATGGACCGGTTCGGCACGGACAGGCCCGATATACGGTTCGGCATGGAGCTTTTGGATTTGACGGACATTGCCGGCAGGTCGGATTTCAGGGTCTTCAGGGACGTGATTGAAGACGGGGGAGTGGTCAAGGCGATCACCGTCAAAAAAGGGGGGCCGGCCTTTTCCAGGAAACACTTAGATGAACTCTCCGCCCTGGCGGTCGAGGCCGGGGCCAGGGGCCTGGCCTGGATCAAGGTCAATGAGGACGGCTGGCAGTCCTCCCTGAACAAGTTCTTTAATGATGAAGACAAAAATGGACTTAACCGGAAATCAGGGGCCGGACCCGGTGACCTCATCCTGATCGTGGCCCACAAACGCCGGATTGCCAATGAGTCCCTTGGAATGCTCCGCTTAGAGGTGGCGCGACGAATGGAACTCATCCCCGGCAGCGCCTATGAGTTTGTCTGGATCACAAAGTTTCCGTTGTTGGAGTATGATGAAACCGAAAAAAGGCTCCAGGCGGTCCACCATCCCTTCACGGCCCCGGTGGAGGAAGACATTCCCCTGTTGGATGATCAACCGGAAAAGGTCAGGGCCAGGTCCTATGACCTGGTCTTAAACGGTACGGAAATCGGCGGGGGGAGCGTGAGAATACATGATCCTGCGGTTCAGGAAAAGATGTTGAGTATCTTGGGAATTTCACCGGAACAGGCACAGGTTAAATTCGGGTTTCTTTTGGAGGCCCTCAAATACGGGGCCCCGCCGCACGGGGGAATGGCCCTGGGGTTTGACCGCTTAGTGGCTATTATGGCAGGTGTAAACTCTATTCGTGAGGTTATTGCCTTCCCAAAAACAACCAGCGCCACCTGCCTCCTTACGGATGCACCGTCCCGCGTGGACGAAGCGCAACTAAAGGAATTAGGGTTGCGGCCTGATTCTTAGGGCGAGCCCTTAGTCTTTGCCGTTTTTTACGTCCTCAGCCACCTCATCAATTTGCGGGAGAGTAATATAGCCCATGCTGTACAATATGGAACCGATCAGCCGGTGTTCCAATCCGTCCAGATTCCGTTCCATCTGAACTTTCATCCCTTCAAGGACTTGCTCTTTGGTAACAAATCCTTTTTTCACGGCAATGGTTCCAAAACGTTCTTCAAGACCCATACTACCCTCCGAATTTTCTGTTGTGAGTTCCCTCAAACCGAAAGTCACATATAACAAGCGGAAAATTGCCGGTTGATGTTGAGACAACTTTTGAGGTCAGAGGTGGTTCAATAGCAAATCAGGGTCATTATAAGTGCATGTATCATTCGCATTTATTATTACTGTCTCTGCGCCTCTTTTCCTCCTTGCTTAAGGAGTGGCCGGGCTCGCAGTGCCGGTAGCGGTTCCTGAAAAAGCCACGGACGAGTCAATCGTCCCGGCTGCCTCACCTCGAAAGTTAATACTGTGAGTGTTCACCGTTCCGACCCCATCCTGTATACGCGCACCCCAGATATTGTTGCCCGTATCCCACTTCTGTAGGTTAAATTGCGGTGCGGTGGTGATAGTCACATTTGAGCCTCCAGGCTGCTGTGTAAGAGGGAATGCGTCATTAGTGTGTGGTGTCCCGGTATATGATGACCCGCTTAACTGATCGGTTGCCCAGATTCTAGGGCGGGAGCCGTTATAGAATGCGTAGAATGTTACCCCGTCCATGACTACAGAAATACTGTCACCACCACCGAAATCCTTTGACCCCGCAAGATTCGCTACACCCACATTCACGTACGGAATATTGAGCTGCCTGAGCATGTCTTGGCCTTCAGTTGTGCCTGCGTGGGCAAGAAACGTGTTGGTATCCATACTGGCCCACAGGGCGGCTGCCTGCCAGGTGGAGTTGTTGGGGTCAAAGGTCCCCTTTAGCTCTGATCCGCTCACACCTGTTAAGCCGATATCCCAATGCACCCAGGACCCGAACCCCTTGGCGTCTATTTTTCCGTCAGACCAGGAACCCGTAGCATCCGGGGTACTCAGTGTAACTGCCCGGTTTATAACGGTGCCGTCATCACTGTACCAAGGGACGTACCAGTATTGGGACGGGGTTCCGGAATAGGTGCCGCCATAGAGAGAAGCGCTTGTATTGAAGAACCAAGACCCGCCCGGCTGGTACAAAATGATGCTTGAGGAACGCCAGTCTCTGGCGTGTATATCCCCATAAAATTCGCCAGTAGATTCATTAATAAATTGCCCATGACTATCTATTGCAGCCCATTCTTCTGGCGGTACATGCAGGTAATCAGGAATGGCCGGGTCGAAATTCGCAAGGGACAGCCCCGTGTCCTGCACCAGCTCCATGGGGAACATGGACCCGGTGCCATCCCACATTTCTGTGTTTGCATAAAGATCACCGTTAAGGGTTCCCTTTACCATACCTGCGTTTCCAGCTTTGTCCAAATAAACGCCTAAGATCCCTGCGTCCACCACGCCGCCGTTTCCATAGGTGCGGCCGGCCATGACGCCCCAGTAGGCCCCGTTTTGAGAGTTATCGCCCTGGTCCCAGATAGTGTAGGTATCGTCGTATGGATTGTAGCTGTGGATATCGCCATAGAAGACCCGCGGCGTATGGGGACCAAACTCTGACCACCAGTCATATTCGCCTATAAATATGGTGCTCGCAGGGGTGGCGGCCCCGGCGGCCCAGAGATCAGCCAGACTCCCCATGTAGTCTTCGAGATAGCCACTGTCCCTAAACTGGTAGTTAGGCCCGGTTTTTACCAGGACAGCGTCGAGAGGAGCGTCACTGAGTATTGCGAGTTCAACGGAATTCCCGTTGTTCCAAACGTCCTCCCAGTAAGTGAGATTCCCGGAACTATCTTCAGCCCAGGCCTCCTTGGTCCCGTCCGGGTTATAACTTATGTGGGTCTCGGTCACGATCTCACCATCAGTTTCAGTTTTCCAGGACCAGCCCGAATTGGTCCCG
>JAFDAP010000165.1:0-2917 GCA_019313765.1 Deltaproteobacteria bacterium
GAAGATGGCAAGGCAGAACTCACGGATCTTCAAATGCAATGCGGGGGTCCCGCATCCACCGCCCTTGTTACCCTATCCCGCCTCGGAATTCCAACTGCCTTCTTAGGTTCCATATCGGATGATCCTTCCGGGCTAAGAATTAGTGAGAACCTCAAAAATGAGGGCGTTGACGTGTCTTGTTTAAAGGTTACTCCAGGCCAGACATCCCAGTTTGCATTTATTGCAGTTACTGGAAAGATGAGAAAGCGCACCATATTCTGGAACAGGGGAAGCGTTCCCCATCTTAAGCCGAAGGACGTGGATATTGGATTCTTTTCAAAAGCCGAAATCTTGCACTTAGACGGTTTAATGATCGAGGCATCCATGGAAGCGGCAACACAGGCAAAGGCACTGGGCATGACCGTTGTCCTGGACGCCGGAACCATGAGGGAAGGAAGCAAAAAGCTTGTTGCCTTAGTGGATATTCTGATTGCATCCGAAACATTTGCCACACCCCTTGTTGGAATAGAGGCTTCCAATGAAACCGCAATCCGTGCCCTTCACGAATTCGGTCCTGAACATGTCGTCATCACGTTAGGCCCAGAAGGGAGCATTGGTCTGAATGAACAGGGAATCGTTCGCCAAGAGGCATTCAAGGTCAGGGCGAAGGATACCACAGGCGCAGGGGACGTATATCACGGGGCATACATCTACGGATTGCTTCAAGACTGGGACATGCCCCGATGCATGCGTTTTGCCTCTGCAACCGCTGCCCTTAAGTGTAAACAAATTGGCGCACAGGAAGGAATACCTGATCTGAATAGCGTACAAGAGTTTATGAAAGCACATGAGTCGGAAAGAAATCTGTAGCATGGGGGCTCTGTCTCCCCACAGGAAAAACTTATGAACCCCATCGACTGGTTCATCTTGATTGTCTACATTTTAGTGATCATATACATGGGTTTTTACGTGGGACGTTCCCAGCGTTCCCAGGAAGACTACTATCTCGGAGGGCGTGAAATGCCCTCGTGGCAGGTCGCCTTGTCCATCGTGGCCACCCAGGTGAGTGCCATCAGCCTGATTGGCGCCCCTGCCTTCATTGCCATGAAACCGGGAGGCGGCCTTGTCTGGCTCCAGTACGAATTCGCTATCCCCCTTGCCATGATGCTGATCATGCTGACAGTGGTTCCCATGTACCATAAGACAGGCGTCATCAGCATCTACGAATACCTGGAAAAACGGTTCGGAAGTGCCACCCGCACAATTCTGAGCCTTATCTTTATGGCAAGCAGGGGCCTGGCCGCTGGTGTTGCCCTTCTGGCCACATCCATTGTCACCAGCGTTTGCATGGACATGCCGCTTTTTCATACTGTCCTTCTCATCGGGGTGGTCTCCATTGTCTATACTACATTGGGGGGCATTCGCGCGGACATCTATTCTGATATTCTTCAACTTGTTATCCTGTGGTCAGGGGCCATTATCTGCCTGTGGGTCCTTCTTGGTCTTATTGGCAATGATCCCTTTGACGGAATGGCCCGGACAGCAACGGACAGATACCGGGTCTTTAATATGAGCGGCTCAGGTCTGGGAGATGGGGAGACCTTTGGGTTCTGGCCCATGTTGGTGGGCGGCTTTTTCCTTTATCTGTCTTATTATGGCTGTGATCAGAGCGAGACCCAGAGACTCCTGACAGCCAGGGATGCAAAGCAGGCACAGAAGGCGCTTTTTTATAATGGGATGATCCGGTTTCCGCTGGTCATTACCTATTGTAGCCTCGGGATATTCCTGATCCCCTTTTTACACACACATCCAGGTTTCCTGAACAGGCTTGCGGGCCAATCCCCGGATTTTCTTCTTCCGCATTTTCTCTTGGCCTATATGCCGCACGGGCTTTTGGGGCTTTTGATTGCGGGGATTTTTGCCGCGTCCATGTCCAGCCTGGACAGCACCCTCAACTCTTTAAGCGCGGTCACCTGGCGCGATTTCCTCCAAAAGTATTTCGCACGATTTAAAACCATTCCCCGCGAAAAGGAGTTGTGGGTATCCAAAATCCTGACCGTTTTGTGGGGGCTGCTGTGCACGGTCTTCGCCCTGGGCATGATCGGGGGCCCCGAGACAGTGCTGGTTTTGGTCAACAAGATCGGCTCCGCCTTTTACGGTCCCATTTTAGCCACATTCTGGTTGGGTATTTTGACTAAGAAGGCTACCCAGCCCGGGGCAATCACGGGACTCGGGACCGGCGTGGCCATGAATATTTTCGTATGGCAGTTTTTTGGTAAGGCCGTCTCATGGCTGTGGTGGAATCCCATAGGATTTTTTACATCTTTTATCGTAGGGTACGGTATCAGCCTTGCGTTTCCGAAAGAGCGGCCGGAAGTCAGTGAGGGACCCCAAAAGGGTCTGGAAAAAAGAGGTCTTTCCCCTATCTATTATCTCGTTTTAATAGGTATTTTTGGCGGGATTCTTCTTGTGTGCCTGCTCATAGAACGCGTGCTTACCGGGATATCTTGATTTCACTTTATTTTCCATTGAAAACCTGGTCCTCCCTCCGGGCCGTAGGCCCTATGGGCCGGAGGCTGGGCCAGTCGAAGATCCCGCTCCGCGGGGGTCAGAGCTAGATGGCTCTGCCTTGGATTTTTGTGTCTAAAAATACAAATTACAAGTACCAAATTACAAATACCATGCCAAAGGCAGGCAAGAATCTCAAATTCCAATATTCAATGACCAAAACCTTCCTGCACAAGACATTGTTTGGATTTTCGAATTTTGGTCATTGGAATTTGTTTGATATTTGGGATTTGATATTTGGAATTTCAATAAGGCAATAAAACCCCAACAAAGCAAATCCCCTCTGGGGATAACCAAAGCCTGGTCCTCCCTCCGGGCCGTAGGCCCTATGGGCCGGAGGCTGGGCCAGGCTTTTTGCTAAAAGCCTGTC
>JAFDAP010000165.1:2924-8536 GCA_019313765.1 Deltaproteobacteria bacterium
ATAAAACCCCAACAAAGCAAATCCCCTCTGGGGATAACCAAAGCCTGGTCCTCCCTCCGGGCCGTAGGCCCTATGGGCCGGAGGCTGGGCCAGGCTTTTTGCTAAAAGCCTGTCAACCTACTCCTCATTTCCCTGTACCCCATCTCCATCAGGGGTTTCAGGTTCACGATATCAGCCGTATTGTATTCAATTAAAGTATCAAGGGCAGCCCTGTCTCCCCACTGATATGCCTTCCAGAGCATGACCGCTTCATAACCGTCCATTCCTTCAATTTCCGCCCCGCGAACAAGACCAAGGTCCTTCTCGATCTTTTTGAGCCCGCCCGTGTAACCCAGTTTTTTTAGCAGGAAACGGAGGTCTATATGGGCAGGCGGCAGTGATATATTTGGAAACCAGCGACGGATAAAAGGCAGGTCAAAGCAGGTGCCGTTAAACGTAACCACCAGATCATATTGATCAATGGCGATCTCAAATTCATCCAGGTCGATGCCGTTTACAAAGGTCTGAACATTACGGCCATCGAACAGACCGATCACCGTGATTTCGTCTATTCCCTGGTAACCACCGCTCGTTTCAATATCCAAGTAGACCGCCTTTTCCTTAAAGGCATCAAAAAACCGCCACATCTCTCCTGAAGACGATCTATCACTGAAAAAACGAACGTCCTTGCGGTGTCTGATAGATGCCTCCAGTTCCTGCCTCACAAACTGATCCCGTGCAGGAGAAAAGACGGTATCCTTGGTTTGCAGAAAATGTTGCCAGGTCCGAATGCCTCGGTCCCAGAGTTTTTGCTCGGTCTTTTGGCCGATTCCCTGTATATGGATAAAAGTCTGTTCAAGCAAAGGGGTTTCTACCTCGAAGATATCTTTTCGCGATAATCCCATAAACGACCAGGTTCAGACACACAAACAATACCTCACCTATCCTGATAATCATCTCGGGCAGGTCCGGGTAGATGATCGGCTCCAGGTAATGGATAATAAAAGAACTATCGTAAGTCCCGCCATCTCCGCAGGACATGCGCAGGTAGTTTTCTAAATAGGTCAACGGACAATACCAGCCCAGGATATTGAGAAAAAGGGAAAACAAAAGCCCGCCGAAGTGGAACCAGGCAAGCCTCGATCTTTTCAGTGCAAAAATAATCCCGAACACAATAAACAGGATCCACAGGAAGTGAAACAGAACACTCAGATCTGCCAGAACTTTATAGATCATGCCCTTCCCTACTCCGCTCCTCTCTTATTTCCTCTTCACCCGCTTTGGGGAGTGGGCACAGCCGTCAAACTAAAGATATCCCCAGCGGAAATCTAAAAAATCCCAAATCACAAATCACAAATTCCAAATAAATTCCAAATTACAATATCAAAACACGCCACATCTTCTCTATTTTTTAGGTCTATACTTCGGAGAAACCGAATTTGACTGTTTTATCCTTCCCGATTTGTTCAGCGGGGTAAACCAGTCTGAAAATGTTCCCGATATCTGGGGTTCTGGCCACGTCAAAGTCATATAAGAGCTCACTCAAATTAACTGCGCCACTGTTTTGGTCATTTGTATTTGAGATTTGGATATTGTTTGTAATTTGGTGCTTGTAGTTTGGGATTTAAACCCCAAAATTGTAATATCTCCGTTGGAAATTGCTTAGCCTGACGGCTATAAGGGAGAGGGCCGGGGTGAGGGGAAGAGCAATTGTCTCACACGACCCAGACATCTTTTTATCTCCCAGGGCCTCAGTTCCAGCGTCATTGTCCCATAATAGCCAATCCCTTTCAATTTCTGAAATATCCTTTTGAAATCAACGATCCCCTCTCCCACAGGCAGATGAAGATCATCATCAGGTGAGTTTCCACCACGGTTGTCATGCACATGGATATGTCTTATCCTGTCAGGGTGTTTTTCAATGAACCCATAACTGGTATTTCCTTTTGATAGAAGCTGTGCGTGCCCAATGTCCAGCGTCAGGTTCAAATGAGGCAATGTCTTTAAAACTGCTGTCAGATGGGTTGCGGTTTCGCTCAGGTTCTCAAGACAGATGGTAATGCCTGCATCTGTTGCAATCTCAATAAGCCTTTTGAGGAAACCGATCTTGTAGGCGATTGCATCCGGGGTCAAAAATCGGGGGTCCAACCAGAGATGTATGGTCAAAAGTCTCATATCCAGATCGGGCATGATGGAAAGGACCTGAACAAGCTTAGGCATATAAATATTTTCAAGGGTTTCTATATCATTGGGGTCCCCTTCCCAGGGTCCGTGGCACAGGTAATAGAGACCGGTTTTCTTCTTTAAGTCGATATAGGTGTCTTTAAGGGCCGGGAATTTTTCCGGATCAACAATAGGAATCTCAGTAAATTGAAGCCCTAATTCAAAGAGGGCCATCACATCTTCAGGACTTCGGGCAGTGCCGCCCAAATGAATTGATTGTTTGTCATTTGTCATATCCATAGCAAAAATTCTCTTTCAGCGGACTTAGGCTTGGGTTATCCTCGGAGGCGATTTGCTTTGCTGTAAATTCATTGACTTATTGAAATTCCAAATATCAAATTCCAAATATCAAAAAAATTCCAATGACCAAAATTAGAAATAACAAACAGGAAAAAGATGAACGTCGAACATCGAACGCGTACCATAATTCAACGTTGGATGTTGGATGTTGGATGTTGGATGTTCGTTTTTTAATCTGGTTTTGGTCATTGAATATTGGAGTTTGAGATTTATTTGTATTTTGGTGCTTGGAATTTGTATTTTTAGACACAAAACTCCAAGGCAGAGCCATTATCTCTGACCACGCCCATCGAAGATCCCGTTACGCGGGGGAGGACGTGGTTTTCTAAGACGAAATAAAAAAATCTTAAGGGAGAGATCTTTAGAATTTAAAATATGGTCCTCTTCTCTCTTGTTGAATCCCGGGTAGTTAAATAGAGTCCGGCACTCACAAACAACGCCACAGAACATATCAAAAATGCCGCGGAATAGGCTTGTCCGTTTTGTGTCAGATCCCCGCTTATCTGTTTGATAACGCCTCCCAGTCCGTGAATAAAGACCCCCGCGCCCAGCATGGTGAAAAAATTAATGCCGGCCATTGCCGTTCCCGACATCTCCTCGGGCATAAGTTCTTTGATGTGAGCATAACTGACCTGGTTGAAGGAGGCGAAAAAACCAAGCACGAAAAAAAGAGCTCCCAACCAGGGGAGGTAGAACGTTCCTTGCCACTTAGACAGCACAAATACTGCTACTGCGGTAATGCATGAGGCTAAGATGACTATTCTTTTCCTCGATCTGAAAACACGGTCCGAGAGCATACCGCCCGTTGGAGAACCGAGAATGAATGCAATGCTGATCATGAGGAGAAGATTGCCCGCTGTTACATGGGAAAGTCCAAGGTATTCGATGAGAAAGGGGCCTGCCCAGAGCGCCTGGATAGAGGCAAACGATCCGTAACGAAGAAAAATGCTAAATGAAATAGCCCAGAAACTCCAGCTTGAAAAAAGCCTTTTTATAGTTACTGTCAAGGGAAGCGAGGGTTCTTGATCCGGGGATCTTTGGATGGGGGTTTGCTTACCTGAGGGTCTGTCCTGTACAAAAAGGAACAGACATATGATCAGCAGGAAATTGAGACCCGCAAGGGCGTAAAAAGAGCCTCTCCATCCCAGGGACTGCACCAGCAGGGCCAGTGGTGTCGTCGCAGCAAGGCTCCCCAAAGTTCCCAATGCCAGCACCAGACCGGAGAGAGATGCGAATTTTCTCGGCTCGAACCAGTAGGTCAAAAGCTTTAAAGTCCCCATGAAGTTGGCCGCCATACCCACTCCAAGGAGCGCCCGGCCCATTACGCCGCCCGTAAGGCTGGCAGTGCCTGCAAAGATCAATGTTCCGCATACTGCGATGACATTGAGGAACAGCATGGTGGTTTTTGCACCGACGCGATCCAGTATGGGTCCAAGGGGTAACTGAATCAGGGCAAAGGCATAAAAGAAGGCTGCACCCAGGAGTCCCAGATCATGAGGTTCCAGGTTAAGGTCCCTGCTTAGGTCGGGGGCAATAATGGCATTCGATGCCCTGTAAAAAAGAGAGATAAGAAAAAGAGATGTGCAAACCGCAAATAGTGTCCATCGCTGTTTTTTCATAACGCGGTCTTATAGCAGGCGCGCCGGGAAATAACCACCTAATACCTGAACATCCCGTTTTCATAAACCAACATTTTTTTGCCGTTATTCAAATAGGCCGTAACCGTCTTTTCCTCGGTGTTTACCAGGTCCCAGTGGAGGGCTGAATCGTTAAATCCCAGTTTCTTTTTCCTCTCCTTGGTGAGTCTTGCCGGGTCCCCGTCAAATGTATCGGCATATGAGTCCCCCACTGCCAGATGACAATTCCCGTAATGGCCCCCATAGTTTTCATCATACAGGGTATTGGCCATAAACCTGTTTATGCGGGAAAACCGTTTATCGGTCAGGGAAAACTCCCCTACCCTGCCGGCCCCCTTGTCCATGGCAAGCTGTTTGACGACAAAGTCTTTACCCTTTTTGGCCTCTATCTTAACAGCAATTCCCTTTTTGAAAACAAGCCTGACCCCCTCAACATAATTCCCGCTTCGAAAAGAGGGCTGATTTGCATAATACACCCCTTCCGTTCCACGCCAGTCCGGGGAAAGAAAGATCTCGAAACTTGGGATGTTATGGCCCGAGATCCCGATCCATTTTCGCTGTTTTCCGGGCACAATCTTCAGGTCCATACTTTCAGCTTCAACATGAAAGTATTTAACCTCCATGCTGTTCATCCACTTTTTTACGGCCATGGCATCCCTGTAAATGGTCTTCCAGGCGAGGACCGGATCGGTCTTGTCCAAATAACATGCTCTGATGACCTGATTGGTATACTGCTTCTCTGAGAGCTTTGCCTGTTTAGCTAATTCCTCGGTAGGCAGGGTGCAAAGGGTCCACCCGAACATTCCGCTGTTTTCCCGTTTTTGGAGGATCTCCCGTAAGGGCTTACCGGCCACGGCCGCCTTTCCGATTTTCTTTGGATCAATGTCACTCAGATGGGTGAGCGATTCCGGGGCACGCAGATAAATATTCCCGTTAAGACTGCCAAGCAGTTCTTTTTCTCCCGGCGCTATGAAGACGAGCTGTCTGTTATTCGATTTCCCGTAAAAGTTGTGTTCCATAACAGGCGTCAATCCCTGCCGAAGGACCGGATGCATCCCCATAGCAAGTTTGACAGCCGCTGGATCAAAACGGAGCAACACAATGTCATTTCTCTTAAACCTCTCCTTTCTTGCGGTTTTCAATCCCCATAAAAGTACATCCGAGTATTTTTCAAACTGTCTCTTTGTCAACATCATTGTACCCTCCAAGTTTTTTTCATGTACAAATTCAGTTGTCTATTTCTGACAGGATTAATCCCGCTTACAGCGGGAGATTAATTTGAATGTAACCTTTTTGCGTACATTGTCTCTCATAGCGTAGCGCAGGGCTTTAGCCCTGCATCAAATGGCAGAGCTAAAGCTCTGCGCTACAAAAAAAGGCTGTATGCCGTCGTAGGGCGGGCCACTGCCTGCCCTGTTGAATGCGGAGCATATTCAACCGGGGTGCCCGCCTTTTCGGTCGGCGCGGCGGGAC
>JAFDAP010000166.1 GCA_019313765.1 Deltaproteobacteria bacterium
GGCCTGGCCGAAGAAATCCGTCAAAAAATCATTGAGACCGTATCTAAGACCGGCGGACATCTTGCGCCCAGCTTAGGGGCCGTGGAATTGGCCATAGCCCTCCATTATGTGTTTGATACGCCAAAGGACAAGATCATCTGGGACGTGGGCCATCAGGCATATGCCCACAAATTGCTTACAGGCCGGAGGGAACAGTTTCACACCCTCCGCACATACGGCGGCATCAGCGGCTTCCCCAAAATGACGGAGAGTCCTTATGATACATTTAATACGGGTCACAGCAGCACCTCCATATCCGCCGGCGCGGGCATAGCGACCGCAAAAGCGCTCAAAGGAGAGAAAAGCAAGGTCATTGCAGTGATCGGGGATGGGTCCATGACGGCTGGCATGGCCTTTGAAGGGCTTACCCAGTCCGGGCACACGGAAAAGGACCTGATCGTGGTCCTGAACGATAACGCCATGTCCATATCACCAAACGTTGGGGCCTTTTCCTCTTTTCTGAGCCGCAAGATGACAGGAAAGCGCTTTGTCAGCTTTAAAAAAGAGATTGAGATCTTTTTGTTATCTATCCCCGGCGTGGGTGAGGATATCCTCAACATCGCCCGCAAATGGGAAGATTCTTTTCTTACCTTTTTTACCCAGGGCATGCTGTTCGAGGCCCTCAGATTCAAATATATCGGACCCATAAAAGGGCACCGCCTTGACCGCCTCATTGAGGCATTCAATAATACGCGGCACCTGGAAGGCCCGGTCCTGATACATACGGTCACGGTTAAGGGAAAGGGATACGGGCCCGCTGAAAAAGACCCGGCACACTACCACGGTGTAGGCGCTTTTGAGATCTCCACGGGATCACCTCCCAAAAATGGTCCAAAACCCCCGCCCTCTTATACCGAGGTATTTGGCAGGACAATGGTGGAACTGGGCCGGGAAAACAAAAAACTCTTTGCAATTACCGCGGCCATGCCCGAGGGGACCGGATTGACGGAGTTTGCCGAGGTTTACCCGGAAAGATTCTTAGACGTGGGCATTGCAGAACAGCACGCCGTAACCTTTGCCGCGGGCCTTGCCACAGAGGGCTTCAGGCCTGTGGTGGCCATCTATTCCACCTTTCTCCAGAGGGCCTATGATCAGATTATCCATGACGTGTGCCTGCCCAACCTGCCCGTGGTTTTTGCCGTTGATCGCGGAGGACTCGTTGGAGAAGACGGGCCCACCCATCACGGGCATTTTGATATAACCTATCTTCGAAGCCTCCCGAACATGATTCTTATGGCCCCCAAGGATGAAAATGAGTTGAGGCACATGCTCTACACGGCCCTGCAACAGCCAGGGCCGGTGGGAATCAGGTATCCCAGGGGCAAGGGCCACGGGGTCCCCATGGATAAGAACTACAAGAACATTCCCATAGGCGAGGCGGAAATCCTCAGGCAAGGCAAAGACCTGCTTATTTTAGCCTTAGGGGGCACAGTAAATCCTTCATTGGAGGCTGCATTTCATCTCGAAAAGGAAGGATGCACCGCTTGTGTGGTCAACTGCCGTTTTGTCAAGCCCTTGGACAGACAATTAGGAGAACTTGCCGGGTCAATCGGCCGGGTGCTGGTAGTGGAAGAAAACATCAGGCAGGGAGGCCTTGGCGGGGCCGTGCTTGAACTGTTCAATGACATGGGTATCGAAAATGTCCGCACAAAAAGGATCGGATTACCTGACAAGTTCGTGGAGCACGGCCCTGCCGCACTTTTGAGGGAAAAGTACGGCCTTGATTCCTCCGGGATTCTGAAGGAGGCGAGGGACCTGTGCCGGTAGGCACAAAAATCCGGTTGGATCAACTCCTTGTCCAAAGAGGCATGGCAGAAAGCCGTGAAAAGGCCAGGGCCCTTATTATGGCGGGGGCTTTAGAGGTAGACGGGGCCCGTGTGGATAAACCCGGGCGACTTGTTCCCGCGTCCGCGTCCGTGTCTTTGAAAAAAAAGGCATCTCCCTATGTAGGCAGGGGAGGTCTGAAGCTTGAGGCGGCCCTCAAACACTTTCCGGTGGACATGAAAGACAAGGTCATACTGGATGTGGGCGCTTCTACGGGAGGTTTTACGGACTGCCTGCTCCAACACGGGGCCCGAAAGGTTATTGCAATTGATGTAGGCTACGGTCAGTTAGCCTGGAAACTCCGGCAGGACCCCAGGGTTGAGGTCCTGGAAAGGACAAACATCCGCCACGTTAAACCCGGAGACATAGAAGAACAGATAAACGCCGCGGTCATTGATGTCTCATTCATCTCCCTCAGATTAGTTGTCCCGCCCGTGGCCGACCTTCTCCTGAGACACGCCTTTATCATCGCCCTGATCAAGCCCCAGTTTGAGGTGGGAAAGGGGAAAGTGGGCAAGGGAGGCGTGGTCCGGGACCCGGCCCTGCACCGGGAGGTTATAGAAGGCCTGGCGCACTTTTTCACAGATTCCGACTGGAGTGTGGAGGGGCATATACCCTCCCCTATTCTTGGCCCGAAAGGAAACCGGGAATTTCTGATGTACCTGACAAGGAGGCTGTCCGAGAATGGCTTCGTCGCGAGACCGAGCGAAAATTTCGAGGGCAAGTCGAAGATCCCGGACTTTGAGCGGGGGCGGCAAGCCCAAAACGACCGGAAACGTAGCAGTAGCCTACATTGAGGGCGTTTTGGGTTTGCCAACGCAGAGCCTCGGTATTTACAGCCGGTCGTAGCAGAAGCCTATTCTCGGACAGCCTCCTATGTAGACACACCTGTCCCCTTCGGTAAAAACCCCGGCCTATTCTCCGCGATTCTCCGCTCTTAAATCACCGCTTTCCCATTTAGTGTCTGAACGAAAACCAGGAATTTTTTTTCAAGATCAAGGAAGGCGAAAATTATAACCGAAGGAATACATTGAGTATTTCGAGGATTATAATTTGAGCCTGACGCAGAGATTGGGAAAAATAACAGTTTTCGGTCGGGCACTATTTACAAATGGAAACTAAGCAGCCATTCGCTTGGAAGCCTTCAAGGGATTGATCTTCCCGTTTCCGCTTTTGGCCTTTACCTTCAGATGTGTGGCCATGTTGCAGGACCCCACACGCCACTTGGCAGCGGGTTCAGGGAAGGCGAGGCAATATTTGCCGGTGGGAAATTCCTGGGCCCTCATGCAGCCTTCACACTGTTCAACTATTGTATGGCACGAACCGCCATTAAATTGGCAGCCGTTCTTGCTCATAAAAGAGCAGCCAGCACCTGGTTTTACGCTTGTACAGTCCATTTTAATCACGTCCTTTCGAGACCTTTTTCAAAGGTCTCCTTTATTTGTAAACATTGAAAATTTTTAACTTTTCAGTTTGCCCTATAACCCATATATTGTCAAGCAAAAAAGATGCCAAACACATGATTTTAGCAATCAGTACTGTAGCGCCGGTACCCATCCTCAACTCCACACATTGTCCCGAATAAATACACTTCAGTCCCTCCGTTATCCGTTTTATCGGTCTCCGGTTGCAGGAAAAACAGCTGCATTATAGAATTTTCCCAACTTGAACATTCCTGTCTGAAAGGAGGTTAATCCCATGTTTGACAGAAAACTATCAAGACGTTCTTTCCTGACCATTTCAGCCATGACCGCAGCAACCCTTGCCTTTGACTGGAGAAAGATTTCGGCCCATGCTGCCAAGATGGGTCCAAAAACCGATTATCCCACCGTGATCACCGGGGCCGGTTTGGGGGGCTTGTGCTGCGGAGCCTTTTTGGCAAAGCAGGGTATCCCGGTAACAGTAGTCGAACAGCACAACATACCGGGCGGCTATGCCACTTCCTTTGACCGGGCCGGGGGAAAATTCACATTCGAGGTCTCCCTGCACGGCACGTCAATCCACAACAATGGCCCGGAACGGGCCCTCAGGCATTTGGGACTCCTTGAAAAGATACAACTTGTTCAACTCCCTGAAATCTACCGCCTGAAGACCCCGAAACTAAACATCTCGGTTCCCCAGAAAGACCCGGAAGGATATATTCGCCTCCTGTGCAAGCACTTCCCATCCGAGGCCGAAGGCATACGGGGTTTTGTTGAAGAAATAGTCGCTATTGCCGAAGAAACGGACAACTATTCGCAGAAAAGAAAATGGTTCAAACTGATCTTCAAGCCTATCTTCCCCATTCAGTACGGCAGGATGTGGAACGTCCGGAACAAGACCTTGGCCGATCTGTTAAATGACCATGTAAAGGATCCCGGCCTTCAGGACATATTGGCCGCCCTGTGGGGCTATTATGGCCTTCCCCCGTCCAAATTGTCCGGTTTCTACTATGCAGTTGCAACCGGCGGGTATCTCAAAAACGGTTCATACCATATCAGACAGCGGTCCCAGGATTTGAGCTATGCTTTAGCCGACGTGATCGAAGGGGCCGGAGGCAAGGTCCTTTATGAAACCCCCGCGAAAAAGATCCTGGTTAAAAGTGGTGCCGTCAAAGGGGTTCAGCTTTCAGGTGGGAAGACCCTCCCTGCCAGGGCCGTGGTCAGTAATGCCAGTGCCCTTGCCACATTCAAGGAGATGTTGCCCCCGGGTGCTGCGCCGGGCGATTATTTAAAAAAGTTGAATGGATACAAGCCCAGTATTTCCACCTTTATCGTATGGCTCGGGTTGAACCGGGAATTACGTGGCAAAATAAAGGGCTTCAGCACCCATGTATCTTCGGGGAGAGGATCTGAAGCCGATTATCGATCCTGTATAAAGGGTGGGGTCGCCAAAGGCTCTTACAGTGTCAGCATTTATGACAATGTTTTCGAGGGTTACTCCAGGCCGGGAACTTCCACCTTGATGCTGCTTTTCCTGTGCGGGTATAAACCATGGCGGAAATTTGAAAACGATTACCGGAAAGGGATTAAGGGTTCCTACCATAAAGAAAAGGAGAGATGGGCAGACATCCTCATTCAGAGGGCAGAGAAGGATGTAATTCCCGGGCTTTCTTCAATGATCGAGGTCAGGGAGGCGGCCACGCCCCTCACAAACCAGCGCTACACCGGAAATACGCAAGGGGCCATCTACGGTTTTGAACAATCCATGGACAATGCTTTCATGAACAGGATTGACAACAAGACCCCAATTAAAGGGCTTTATCTTGCCAGCGCCTGGGGTAATCCGGGTGGTGGTTTTGCCGGGGTAATCAGGGCAGGCCAGATGGCCTTCGAGAAGATGATGGAGGATTGGGGGCATTTTTTGACAGGATTAACAGGATGAACTGGATTAATTTTATCTTGTAAATCAAAACACATATCCTGTTTTTGACTAACATCTCAATTTTTCGGAGAAACCAGTAAATTGCAACATCATATAAATTGCCCAACTTTTTGAGAACTTACGTTTTTGAGAAAATCTGCGATTAGGTTGGTTATGCAATAAAAATTGT
>JAFDAP010000167.1 GCA_019313765.1 Deltaproteobacteria bacterium
AGGGTGTCATCCGGGAGAGCAGCATCTCCCGATGAAAGCTTGAGATATGCCTGGCAGTACATGAAGTGCCCGATCTTTGTAACAGCATAGGGATCGGGCATGGGGGTAAAGTCGAGGGGATACCCTTCGGTGTCACGGTCAATGAAATGAACGGGGATACCTTTTGAGATCGCCAGGCGAATGGCCTCCACCTGTCCGTCAGTCGGCTCTAAAACCAGGTATGTAAACTCGCCGTCCTCTTCCTCGTAATAGACCACTGATAAGAGGGGGAGTCTTTTTATCCCTTTAATAAGCTTTTCCTCTAATGTATCCGGAAACTCCACGGCCAGGTGGTCCGGCTTGAACTCCTCAAACTGGCGCCTTACCTCCATGGCAAATTCCATCCTGTTGTGCAGGATGGGGACCATGCGGATATTTTTCCACTGGATTCTTTTTTTCTTACTCTTCATCCGTCTCGTCCATGAGTTCCTTGAAGTATTCGGCGGCCATTGGATCAAGGATCATGGATGCCCCTTCCGTCAAGTATTGTGCCGTCCTTCTCTTCCGATCTGCTGATGTCAAACGCTCGGCGCTTTCTACCAGCCTTTTGAGCGCATAGCGCGCAATGTTGATACCATCCCTGACCGTGTAGCGCTCATCAGCCTCATGTGCGGCCTGGAGAAATTCAACCACATATTCGAGGATCTCATCGTCGGCAAAGGGGAGGTTGCTTTGTAAAATCAGCAGTTCCTCGTCTCTTTCCGGAAAATCGATGAAAATTCTCGGCTGGAGCCTGGAATGTATATATTCCGGAAGCTCAAAGGTGCTGGCATCATCATTCATGGTCGTACAAAGGCGAAAGTCGGGGTCCGCCTTGATCTTGATACCAGCAACAATCGACTCCACGTATCGTCTGTTGTCTAATAGCGGGGCTAAGGAGGCCCAGCTTTTTTCGCTCATCCTGTTTCCTTCATCAATGATGGCAACGCCGCCCTTAATCATGGCGGAAACCACCGAGCTGGCCATATATCTGATCTTTCCCCCTTCGGAGATTACAGGGGTAACGATCAGGTCCTCCGGCCGGGTATCCATGGTGGCCTGAAAGAGATACACGGGCCGGCCCAAAGAACGCCCTGCATGATATGCCAGGGTGGTCTTTCCAACGCCAGGCTTACCCAGAAGCCTGGGGCTCAGGGGCAGGTCCTCGTCCCCTATCACCAGCCATGACGCTAAGACCTGCGTGACCAACTCCTGCTGCCCAACCCAGGACATGGGCACATCGTCTGGCTCACCCAGGTACAGGTCCACACCCTCTATGGTGACTTTTTCCATTATGTTATTAAACCTCCGATTTTCCGGTTGTAAGACAACCTAATTGTAATACGCCCACAAAAAAATGCAAACCACATTTTTCCTTGAGAACAGCAATTCAGAGAACCCCTTCCTGTAAACTTGTAAAAAAGAGGGTCTTGGTCTATACTTGACACAGCTTTTTTAAAAATGAGAAAGTTTTTGTTAACCAAAATGCGAGAGAGATAACCTTTTGTCTTTGTTAGATTTTATTCCATCACCCACATGGCGGGATGTGATCGACATCCTGTTCCTCACCATTGTGGCCTATCAGCTCTATGTATGGTTCCGGGGTACCAGGGCACTTCGTGTCCTTATCGGTCTGGTGGTATTGGGAGGGGTCTATTCCTTAGCCAGGCTGTGGGGCCTTTTCCTGACTACCTGGGTCTTCCAGATTTTCTGGCAGGTGCTCTTGATCCTTTTGTTGATCCTGTTCCAGTCCGAGATCCGCCAGGTTTTGGAAAAGGTCAGCCCCCTTCGCTTTCTCAAATCACGGAAGCGTGTCTCCCGGGGCGCCCTTGCAAAGGAACTGGCCGATGTGGCATTTGACCTGGCCCGGGAAAAGACCGGGGCACTTGTAGTCCTTACAAGAGATGACGACCCTGCCGAGTTTCTCCATGCAGGCCAGACCATCATGGCACTTCCCGAGCCAAACTTGATCAGAAGCATCTTTAATCATCACGCCCCTGCCCATGACGGTGCATTGATCCTTTCCGAGGGTCGCCTCACCCGGATGGGCTGCATCCTCCCCCTGTCCGAAAAGGAAGATCTCCCGGAGCAGTACGGCACCAGGCACAGGGCTGCGTTAGGCATTTCTGAACGGACCGACGCTGTCTGCCTCGTGGTTTCTGAAGAGCGGGGGGAGGTCTCTACAATAGTGGGAGGAAAAATCACCACCTGGGAGACCCCCGGGTCTCTGACCTCAAGCCTCAAGGATTGGCTGAGCCTGACGGAAATTCCCGGGCCCACATTCAGGGATTTTTTTAAGGGGGCCTTCATACAGAATTGGGGTCCCAAATCAGGAGCCTTAGCCTTAGTCACTATAGCCTGGCTGGTTCTGGCAAGCCAGCAGGTGATAAAAACCAGTGTTATTGCCCCAGTGCGTTATACCAATCTTCAAAATGAACTGGTGGTCGACAGGGATTCAACTCACATGGTCCACCTGACCCTTTCCGGCAGGCGAAAAAGCATAAAGGCGCTCGAAGACCGGGAGGTGCGCGTCTATCTTGATCTCGGTGTGTTTTCCGCAGGCACACATCAGATAAGGCTTTCCCCAAAAAATATTGACCTCCCCTTAGGGGTCATGATTGACCGCGTAACGCCCCAGGATATTAAGATCATTTTGAAGAAACCTTATAAAGAGGACAGGGATATCCCAATGTAAGCATAGGAGGCTGTCCGAAAATAGACTTGTGCTACGACCGGCTGTAAATCCCGAGGGTCTGCGTTCCAGGTTTTTCCTTGTAAATGTGGAAAATATTAAGTAAGATTAATTAAAAATGAGCGCATTATGAAAACTTTTGTTGATAAATCTGAGATTTTGGCCCGTACAGCCGCGCTGAGACGGTTCAATCTTTGGGAAGAGAAGCACACGCACGTTATGGGAGGACAAGAAGCACTTGCAGCCGTGGGCGCTATTTATGATCTCTTGCCTCCCGAATCCCGGCGGCGTGGTTTTGACCCAAGCGGTTTGCGCGCAATGCACCTTAGTCTATCGTATCTTGACGGTTCCTCATGACTTCCCTTGAACGGGCCTTGATCAAACTGGCTCAAACCCTTTCCGATAATAGGATACCCTATATGATCATTGGGGGGATGGCCAATGCAGTCTGGGGCCAACCACGAGCCACGCTCGATATTGACGTCACCATTTGGTTTAAAGAAGAAGAAAGCAACAGGATCGTCTCCTTTTTGGCAGATTTTTTTCGTCCTCTGGTTTCTGATCCTGTCGGCTTTGTACAAGATACCAGCGTTCTCCCGCTTGAATCAGAGGACGGTGTGCGCATTGATCTCATTTTCGCAAGATTATCCTTTGAGCGAGAGGCCATATCTCGGGCCGTAGAAATCAAGGTTGGCGGGATACCAATCTGCTTTTGCTCACCCGAAGATCTGATCCTGCACAAAATCATCTCTGAAAGAGAAAGAGACCAGGATGATGCGCGTGGCGTGGCAGTCCGCCGTATGAAAAGCCTTGACCTCAACTA
This sequence comes from Deltaproteobacteria bacterium, assembly GCA_019313765.1. Lineage (GTDB taxonomy): Bacteria > Desulfobacterota > DSM-4660 > Desulfatiglandales > Desulfatiglandaceae > JAIOSR01. The sequence goes on from JAFDAP010000167.1 coordinate 3,534, forward strand.
CCTTGAGCCGCGAATCCGTGAACTCTCTATCGCCCTTGAACGCCCGGAGATATGGGAATCCTGGGCAGAATGGAAACAGAAGGCTGAAGGCAGAGATGGTTGAACCAAGAGCAATCATTCATTTAGATATGGATGCCTTTTATCCGGCGGTTGAGGCGCTGGACAGCCCTGCATTAAAGGGGAAGCCGGTCATCGTTGGCGGCACCCCCAAAAGAGGCGTGGTATCGTCCGCATCATATGAAGCACGGGAATTCGGCGTCCATTCGGCTCAGCCCATTGCAACGGCCGTGCGCCTCTGCCCTGACGGGATATTTCTGCCGGTAAGGATGAAAAGATACAAAGAACTGTCCGAACAGGTATTTGAAATATTCCATCGCTTTACCCCGCTGGTTGAGCCCCTGTCCATTGATGAGGCATTTCTTGATGTCACCGGTTCTACTCATCTTTTCGGCGACCCGGTGGAAATTGCAAAAACAATCAAACAGACGGTTGTGAAAGAAACCGGTCTGACTATTTCGGCAGGTGTGGCCCCATCCAAGTTTGTCGCCAAGATCGCTTCTGATATGGACAAGCCCGATGGTTTAACTGTGGTGCGGCCCGACCGGGTGAGACAGTTTCTGGACCCGCTTCCCATAAAAAAGATGTGGGGGGTCGGAAAAGTGACACAGGAGGCCCTGAGTCGCCTTAACGTCCTTTCCTTTTATGATTTATCCCGGGTGCCGTTAAAGATTTTAGAACGAAGCTTCGGGAGACACGGCCTAAAAATGCATCTCTTATCCATGGGAATAGATGACAGGGACGTGGTGCCTGATCATGATGTTAAGTCCATCGGACATGAAGATACCTTTTCGAATGACATATTAGACATTGGTGAGGCCAAAAAAGAACTATTATCATTGGCCAATAAAGTCGCCCGGCGCATGCGTCAAAAGGAGATCACGGGCAGGAACATCACCCTGAAGGTAAAATACAGCGATTTTGTTCAAATTACCAGGTCGGCAACACTCCCCAAACCCACGGATGACGGGCCTGAGATATACTCAATTGCCTGTAGTCTTTTAGAAAAAACGGATGCGGGCAGGAGGCCGGTCCGGCTCTTGGGGATATCCTTATCCAAACTCAATTTTCCTGCCTCAAACAGCCAACTCGCCCTATTTAATCAAGAGAGTGCATCCCAAAAAAGAAAAAACCTGAACATTGCACTCGATTCCGTATACGAAAAACATGGTGACAACAGCATCGGCCCGGGAACGCTTCTCACCGAATAATGGAAGTTATTCGACCTCGGCAACAATGTGTCTAAAGTCCTGCTATAGATCCTGCGCGAAAAGCAATTCTCTGCCTTTCCCCTTTTTCCTCATTACCTGCGAAAATCCATTATTATCGGAATTCCGTAGCTCGAATTATATTAGAGACGGCTGTTTTTGATCTGCTTCATGAAGGAGAATTATTTAGATAATTAGATCTGCAAAACCGATATAGAATAAAAACTCTGACATGGATTTAGCTGTGATTTTGGCCATGAAAATGCTATTTTAACGCCTACGCCTTAAAACACCTTTGGAATGATGTCCTTTTACAATCAACAAGATAGCTTGGTCTGGACCCGAATGCGGAAGGAACCTAATGGGATTTTTTCTCTTAAAGGGAGAATAGGAT
>JAFDAP010000168.1 GCA_019313765.1 Deltaproteobacteria bacterium
AAGAGTTAGTGTCCAGAGGTTATTTCAACTTTTTTTAGGTTTTTTTTATATTTTTATCTGTATCAATTCCAGATGGGAATAAACACCCTATGGGATAACCGAATCTTTACCTTTATGCTGAGGATTTGTCAAGAAATCCTTATGGTTAATCCATATGCGGTCAGGATTGAGGGAAACGAGGGCCGGTCAATTCAATGAGGTCTCAGTGTTTCTGAAACGCTGCAGAAGATAAACTATCCCAAAGACCCCCAGGCCGATGGGGTACATCCAGTAGCGCTGTGCGTAAGGCACGCCCAACCAGCCGGCAATAAGCCCGGGCCGCATAGGATGCAAACGCTGGAACGGCCGCTGCCTTGACCACCTCAATGTAAGGGACGTTTACATACTCGGCGATAATGAAGGCCGCAGCTCCCATAATGGGAGGGGCCAACTTCCCGTCGGTGCTGGCGGCCACTTCAATGGCGGCGGTTTTCGTTGGGGGATACCCCACCTTTTTCATGAGAGGAATGGTAAACGTCCCTGTGGTGACAATATTGGCAATGCTTGATTTCTCTTTTTGCTCGAAATGACGGCTTTGGGTCAATGTCATTTACTTAAGCCCGATTTCCTCCTTCTGTCTCCCCTCTCCTGGCGGGAGGGGTTGGGGGAGGGGGTCAAAATGGCCAGTCACCCTCACCTTTACCCGCCTAGGCGGGCAAGACCTCCTCCATCTCCGCTAAAGAGGGGATCTTCGACAAGGGGGATGAGTTTTAAAGGAATCCTTAAGTTAATGACATTGAGCTTTATGTAGTTTTCGTACAGGCACTATGTAAGATACGGCTCCCACTGCTTAGCCGTCTCCAATATATAGCCGGGTTGTACATTTTCCACGATCCGGTTGTGGCCCGGCAGCAGGATATCCACGTCCAGTTCGGCTAAGGACAAGAGGGATTCCTTGTGCTGGGCTCCACTTGCGCCGTGCAGATCAAAGCGGCCGATTGCGTAATCCGCATAGACGACATCGCCGGGAATCAGAATCTTTTCAGGGCGATAATAAAGCCCTATGCTCCTTTGGGAATGCCCTGGTATATGGAGCACCTCCCAGGCCATGTCACCTATATTCAGGGTTTCGCCCCCCTCAAGCATGCGATCCACTCGAAATTTGAAAGCTCCCGGTTTTATTCCATACTGGGTTTGGCACATGCTCTGAAACATATCCATTCCCCAGACATTCTTCTCCTCACCCTGCTCTAAGGGTTCCGCCTCGCTTTTGTGAACCCATAGTTCTGCGTGCGGAATTTCCTTCATAATCTCCGCAAGACAGCCGATGTGATCCAAATGCGTGTGGGTCATGATCACCCTTTTTATGTTTGAAAGCTCTATCCCTTCCTTTAGGATAGAGTCTATCTTATACCGGCCTTTTCCCATCAACCCAGCGTCTATAACACTGAGATCGCCGGTACCGGGTTTTCCTATCACGTACACATGAGAGTCCGGGATAAATTCGTCCTGGCCTTGAATAAAATAGACACCTTCTGTGACTTTATGCATGCTTTTTGTCTCCTTAAGAAAAAATTTTGCCCACCATAACCCATAAGGCCCCTGTGTTCAAGCACTGTTGGAAGACAGGTTCTTATACATAACAAGCGCATCCTGGCCCTCGGGATAAAAATTCTTCTTGATCTCGGTTGGGACAAACCCGTGTTTCCTGAAAAGCTTCTGGCCCGGCATGTTTTCCACCCCCGTATGAAGGACCATTGTCTCTATGCCCACTTCCTTAGCCATTCTTTCTATCTCTGAAAGGAGGAGATCACCCGTACCGTGTCCCTGCCTTTCAGGTTCCACTGCAATGGCTAATAACTCGCATGCCCGGGGAAAAACCCATGCCTTAACCGGGTGTGTGAACATGGCGAATCCCACGGGCTTTTTGCCCATCAAAGCCAGGACCGTCACTGTGATGACGGCCTCGAACCAGCGCTGCAGCATGGTTTCGTAGGGACCATATTGCTGAAACACCTTCTTGCTCAGATTTTGAATATAGTCCACCTCTGACGGCCTGGCCTGCCTTGTTGTGACCTGAGTTTTCGAGGATGTCTTATCCTTGTGATGTGCGGTTTTCCGGGATAAACTAATCCCTTTTCTTTGCATGCGGCCCTGCACGTTTCCGGACTGCCTGAGCCGCTCAATCCTCTTTTTCTCTCCATATTTGCCGAATCTACCGTGCTTTGTCATTGTAAAATAGGCCCAGTGCCCCGCTGAGGGGGCACGCTACACAATGCTGTATGTGCCTTTGTAGCCTGGGGGCTCTGTCCCTCTCCGAGGCGTAGGCTCTACCCTCCGGCCTGGAAGCCCTACGGGCTGGAAGCGAAGCCGGAGGCCCACAAAATGAGCGGGTTTAAGGCGATAGACCTTTCCAAAACCTTCCATGAACCCGCAGAACCTGTTCTATGGCGTAGTCGATCTTATTCTGATCTCCCCTGGATATCATATCCTCAATACTGGTTTCTGATAAACCCGCTAACTCCTTTAATACTGATTTAATCGAAAAGCTAAGGCCGTTCAGATCGTAGCCTCCTTCAAGGGTAATGACGACCTTTCCGTCACAGCATTTTTCTGCCACATCCATAATAGATCGGGTCAATGCTGCGAAACCCTCCGGGCTGACGAGCATACTGCCTAAAGGATCATTTTCGTAGATGTCAATTCCCGCAGAAACCAAAATCAGTTCCGGATTGAATTCCATAGCAACCGGTTTCAATATTTTTTCAAAAATACCAACATACTCCCCGTCACCATGCCCCGGGGAAAGCGGTACATTGACTGTAAAACCCTCACCCTTGCCCCTTCCCGCCTCATGAAATGCGCCGCTACCAGGATAATAGGGATATTGATGGGTTGAGAAATAGAGAACGGTGGGGTCTTCTTCAAATGAATGCTGGGTGCCGTTACCGTGATGAAGGTCCCAGTCGATAATAAGGACCCGTTTGAGTTTATGGTATTCCTGTGCATATCTTGCGCCTACGGCCACGTTATTGAAAAGGCAGAAACCCATGGCCCGGCTCTTCTCTGCATGATGTCCGGGTGGCCTCACTAATGCAAATGCATTGTCCAGTTCTCCTTCTATGACCATGGAGACGGCCCGGCACAGTCCCCCTGAGGCCAAAAGTGCGGCCTCGTAAGAACCGGCAGATGTGGAGGTATCCGGGTCCAGGGATTGGGAAGCCTTCCCTTCCGTGGCTGCCACCATGTCCACATATTGGGGAGAATGGACCAATAGAAGTTCCTCTCTTTCAGCACGTCTCACCGGAACTTCATGAAACTGACCGGCCATATCCGGATCATTAAGCATGTCATAAATCACTTTTAGGCGCTTGTGACTTTCAGGGTGAAAAGAACCCGGCCGGTGATTCATATATCTTTCATCTCTGACTATTCCCGTTTTCCTCATTTTTTAGTCTCCTGGCTTGCTGGTTTACTATGCCGCATTAAGTGGGAGAATCCGAGAAAGTTCTTCATAGTAACGCTGCTCAGATTCCCACAAATCTCTTGAAACTTGAGCGCTAAGCCAAAACTCAGGTGAATTTCCAAATAGACGGGATAACCTTAGCGCCATTACAGAGGTTATTGCGCGTCTTTCCCTTAATAGCTCATTAACTGTCTGTCGAGATACGCCCAAAGCTGATGCAAGTTTAGTTGCAGTTAATCCATAGTCAGGCAAGAAATTTTCCCGCAACATTTCCCCGGGGTGTGTGGGTGGAATTTCTCGTTTAGTTGTGTTTGGTATAGCCATTAGTTAACTCCTTAATGGTAATCCGTTGTTTCAACATCATACGCATCACCGTCAATGAATCCAAAGCAAATTCGCCACTGATCAGTGATGGATATTGAAAACTGTCCTGCTCGATCTACTTTTAGGCCATGCAGACGGTTGCTTAGCGGCACCCTCAAATCATTCAGAGTTTTTGTCAAATGGATATATTCCAAACGTCGAATTGCCCTTTTAGTCAGATCCGGGGGCAGGTGTTGTGTTTCCTTTCCGCTTGACCCTACCAACCTTTTGCTTTAGAAATAATTTTAGTCTTATTCAGTCAGAAATACCAATAATTTTTCGTAATAGCTCAATAAGTAACGGCGTTAGTCCATAATGGCGGTCGTTATTCAAGAGATGTCCGTACAAATTCGAGTTCCCCCAAATATTGAGCAGATACGGAGCGATTTTATAAACTGTGATTATCATATGCAATTATGTTTGATGCCAGATCCTTTCAGATCCTACGGAATATTTCAGTAAAGTATAACTATACTGAAATACTTGGCAATTCAAGTATATATCATCAATAACTTGAACTGTATAACCTCTTTGCACCTGACTGAGGTGAGCCAAGCCACAGACGGTATGCTCTGGTGCGAGCGGAGCGGTATTGTGTGATGCGGCGCTGTAACGTTAGTTTAGGATGGAGAAAGGAAAAAATGTAAACAATAAAATGCTCCCCCTTAGGGCTCGCGCAAAAATAAGTTCCCAGAATTGGCGCCCAGATTTAGGTCAGATTTGGCTGAGCCGATTGAGCAAAACCACAGGAATAGTCGTACTATTCCGAGGATCTTGCAATTGAGGCGCGGCCGAAGATGACCTGAAGATGATATGCGAGAATATGAAGTTATTTTTGCGCGAGCCCTTAGTATAAGGACGAATTTCCACCATGTTTTTCTTTATTGCAGGAATACAGCCTAAGACCGTGAAACTGGATGATCATCCCAGGATGTGCCCTTCATGCGGACTTTACCAGGCACGGCTGAAACGGGTGGACCAGTATCTTTCCGTCTTCTTCCTGCCGATTTTTCGAGTCAAAAGAGGGATTCCTTTTTTGGAGTGCCAAAGCTGCGGCAGTTTTTCCCGGGAATCAGGAGAAGTCTTGGCCGGGCCGGCGCAAAGGTCTGTTCGCACATGCCCTTATTGCGGCAAAACTTTAGAACCTGAGCACCGGTTTTGCCCTTTTTGTGGGAAACCGATGTAAAGGTTTTTACATTCTTTTGACAGGATTAACAGGATCTACATGATTTATTCGGCTTTTAAAACCTGGTCCTCAGGGCCAGGTCAGAGTCAGTAGGGTCTGCCGTTCAAAATGAAAATCAGTTGAGTCAAATGGTTGCGGTTGCGCAGCTCGTTTCGGGATTCGTGTGTCGGTTACGAACAAACCTACAAAGCA